>DAOLNV010000097.1 GCA_035416745.1 Candidatus Hydrogenedentota bacterium
CACTTCTGGGACCGAAGGTCTCCAATATGGAAGATGCAGGCGAGACGCCTGCGCTCCCAGGCGGGGGCGTCGGTCGCGCAAGGAGACAAGGCCCTCATGCCAAGACAATCGCCGGGTGGGCAAGCGAAAGCCATCATCGCGGGCGGCGCGTGGAGCCGTCCGTTCAGTGGTGCTCGGGATGGTCCGTTGCCGGTGTGTGGGCGTGGGTGAAACCCATTTGATGCATCCGGTTGTGCAGCCTTCTGTGGGCGCTTACCAGGGCCATGCGCATGCGCTTGAAAACCTTGTCGGCGGGGCGTGTTGCCAGCGTGTCGAGGTAGGCGAGGGCGCCCTCCACCTGCTCGAGAATCGTCACTGCGTCAGCGGCGGCGAAGAACTCGGTTCCGGCTACCTGCGCCATGACGGGGGAAGAATGGGCCGCGATGAACTCCGGCTTGCCGGGGTACTTGCCCCGGACGAGGACGGCGAGCCACGCGCTGCGGTCGACGGCCAACGGCCAGTGCCCTGACGCCCCGCTCCGGGAAACCGTCTTGCTCTCGCGAATGTCGCCATTTACCACAAGCTCGACGCGTGAGACCGGGGTCGTGAGGCTTGCGGTTTCCCACTCGACCGAGAGCGTGCCGCCCGTAGCGGGGAGGCGAAGCCATTCGCCCGCGGATTTCCCCTCCACGCTGAATTCGAGCAGCGGGCCGTAGGTTACGAAGGTGTGGCCCGAACGGACCGCCTGCATCCAGGCGTCGTAGGTGAAAGGCGTGTCCGGGGGGAGTTTCGCGTAGGTACGCACGGCGCCGACAGGCGTTGTGGCTTGCATCTTGTCGGTGCCGGCCACGGCGGGCACGAAATAGCCGCAGTTGAGGTAGCGGTACCAGTCCGACAGCGAGTAGGGATCGATGCCGCCGTACAGGTTGCTCCACGAGGTCATTTCCACGGCATCGATCTCGCCTTCGATAAGCGCTGCTGCATGTTCGGCGCGGGGATTGGGGAAATGGGGAAGCACGACGAGGCCGCCCTGGGCATGGCACTGGCGCGCCCACTCGAGGAGCAGCATGTCGACGGGATCTCCGAGGGCGGACTCATCGGGGCCGCCGCAGGTCATGGGGGCGATGAGGCGGCCTTGGTATCCGAGAAGCGAAATGTGCCCGAGAATGTGTTGACGGTTCTCCGACCCGACGCGCACCAGGTACTCGCCGTCGCCGCCGGCCTCGCGCGAACCGAAAATGGTATGGCCGTCGAAATCCCCCGCGTTGGTCATGAGTTCCCCCCACTGGCTCGCGAGGAGGTTCACGACATTCACGCCTTCGGCCGCGCCCTCGAGACGCGCCGTAGGCGGCGACAGAAAGTGCACGTGTGTGTCTGCGGTCACCCATCCCTTTTCGCGCCACGGGAGGGTCTGCTCGATGAGAATGGTGATGTCGCGTGTACGTTCGGTCACGCGATGGACTTTTCGCACCGGTCTGATCTCGAACCCTTTCGAGACCTCGGTGTACACGTTGCCCAAGGGCAAATCGATGGTGGCGTCGCCGTCGATGTACGTGCACCAGTGAATGCCCTGGTTCAGGAATTCGGGCGCGGAATCCTCGTACCATGCCGGATTCGGGACGCGGTGGCGGTCCACCGGGGCAAGGTACTCGCCCGCTTCACCGTGGACGTGCAGCTTCACGGGGAGGGGCTGTTTGCTGGTTCTATCGAGCACGCGCAACCGCACGCGCTGGTGCGAAGGCGCGATTGGCGTCAGGCTGTTGCCAAGGCCCTGTTTCACAAGCTTCTCGACCGGTATCCGCGAGCCGTCCCGCAAATGAAAACACGCTTCGGGATGGGCGGTGTATTCGACGAGCCATTCATGCTCCGAGACCTTCGGGAGCTGGTTATTGTATGTCTTCGCCCATTCCTTGTTGGGGTAGAGGGGGCGGGGCGTAACCGAGATGATCTGTCCGAGATCGAGTTGGATGTGCCTCAGGAGGCCCTTTTCATCAAGCGTTGCGTCGAAGACCGTATCCTTTGGCGCCTCGAGCACCGCCTTCTGCCGCCGCTCCCACCGGAACGGCATTGATGCGACGTCCCCCGCCGAGATGGCGGAGATGACAATGGGACCCCTTCGCGGCTCGAACCGGAGCGCCGTGATGGCTTTTTCGGGGTGGGGGTTCTGCCAGGCCCAGAGCCAGTTCGTCCACGACAGCATGTCGGGATTGTCGACGCGCGTCTGGCTCCGGCCCCAGCTCTGGATCAGTCCCGGCTGCTCGTGTCCGGGCGGGATGCTGTGTGGTTTGCGATGGCCTACGGCTTCGAAACAGGCCTGTCCCCATCCCCGCTCGAACGCCCCAATCTCGTGCTGGCGCCGGATCGGGCAGCGGACCTCGGTTCCGTCTTTGTAGACCATCACGTAGTCCGCCACGTGTTCGCGCAGGTGGGTATAGCCCTTGGCGGGGGACACGAACCCGTCCTGGTTCGGTTTGAGGGGGCTGGCATCAGTGGTGTGCATGAAGATGAGCCAGCGGGCGCGAAACGGCTCGAGCGCGGCCGTATACGAATCTTTCCCCAACAGCACGGGGCGGTCTATTTCAAAGGGAACGCCCCAGCTCGTGCACTTGCCCCGGGGCGCGTGCTCCACGCGCTCCCGGAAAGACTCGCCGCCCTTCGTCGCGCCCAGGGCTGCCCACGTTACGTTGCCGCGCAACCTCACCGGCCGAAACAACGGTGACGAGGGTCCATCGTGCACACCTGCCATGACACATCCTCCGCAGCGGTCTTGCGGCCGCGGGTCCTATTGCTGATGGAATGTCACGAAGCTTGCCGCATGTAGCCGGCGCTGATTTTCGCGCTGTCGAGGGAATCACCGGAGCAGGTGTCCTGCTCGACGATGAACCATTTTGCGCCCGCCGCCCTGCCTGCCTCGAAGACAGGCGGCCAGTCGATGATGCCCCGGCCGACTTCCGCGAAGGTGTGGGGCGTGCCGGCGGTCATATCCTTGATGTGCAGGAGAGGGCAGCGGCCCGCATACTGGTTGATAACGGACACCGGAACGAGACCGGCATCGGTCACCCAGTATGTATCGATCTGTGCCTGGAGATTCGCGGGGTCGGCGGCCGCCATCATCAGGTCATACGCGTATTCGCCGTCGAGCCGGATGAATTCGTGGGCATGGTTGTGGTAGCAGAGCTGGAGCCCCGCCTCGCGGAGTTTCGCGCCGCTCGCATCCAGGGCTTTGCCGGCGCCAATCCAATCCTGGCGCGTGCCGCCGCCCGCGAAGAAGATGCCCGTGGCGACATACGACACCCCGAGCGCTCTGGCGGTCTCGATGACGGTCTCGGGATGGTCGACCGCGTCCTGGTAGCCCACGTGGGCCGAAACGGGGGTCAATCCGGCGGATTTCATGAGCGCGCGCGCTTCGGCGGCGGTGTTCGCGCCGAACCCGGCCGTTTCCACGAAATCATAGCCAATGGCCTTCACTTGCTTGAGCGTCTTGAGAAAATCCTTGTCGAGATGGTCCCGCACGGTGTAAAGCTGCAATGCGTAAGGTATCGCCATGGTTACCGGTCCTTTCTGTGCACTGTTCGTGCAGGGCTCCAGCCTGCTCCATGATGTCCGCTCGATCAGCCCAGAACGCGCCCTTTGAGAAACTCATAGCTGATCCGGCAGCATTTGAACACGTCGATATCGCAACTATCCTGCTCGTAGACGAACCATTCGACTCCCGATTTCTTCCCTGCGGGGATGGCGGAATCCCAATCGAGCACGCCTTGGCCAAGGGGCACGAAATGGGGGCGTTTCTGGTCCTCGAGTCTTGTGAGGTCCTTGCAGTGGATGACCGGGCAGCGGCCCGCGTATTTCCTCAGGTAGGCAGACGGGTCCGCACCGCCCGCATAGACCCACCCCAGATCGAGCTCGGCGCAGAGGTTTTCCGGGCTGGTCTCCTCATAGAGGATGTCGAGCTTGCAGCGCGGGTCCCCCTCGAACTTCTCGAACTCAAACGCGTGGTTGTGGTACGAGAGGCGAATGCCTTCTTTGCGCAGTTTGGCCCCGAGAGTGTCCAGCCGTTTGCATCCGTTCAGCCATGCCTCGAGGGTATCTTTGCAGTCGGACATCATGCCGCCGGGGGCGATATCGGTAGTGCCGAGCGTCTTCCAGAAGCTGACCTGTCCCTCGAAATCCGTCTCGAAGGCAGCGGCGTCGATATGGCCGGCCACGGCGCGCAGGCCCGCTTTGTCGAGAGCCGCACGGGCTTCCTCGGCGGACACCGGCGGCATGCCGCTCCACTGTACATACTCCCAGCCGATGTCGCGCAGCCGCGACAAGGTCCCCACGAGATCTTTTTTCGCAGGCTCACGCACGGTGTACAGGATGATCGCGATGTTGGGCTTTCTCATATCGGCACTCCTTGGAAATTGGTGGAATGAAAGCATTTTCCACGGTCCGCCGGAACAAGTCAAACCAAAGCGCCCGGAAAATGTGCAGAAGAGACTCTTGGGGTTCCCGGCATCGCGCGTATTGACGAGTGTTTAGCACCGGTCTTATAATTGACTGAACGGTCGGTCAAAATAAACCGGAGCGGTTATGTCGCCCAAGATCGTTAACAAAGGACAGCGCCGGCGCGAGATTGCCGAGGCTGCCCTCGCGGTGCTGGCGGACAACGGGTTCGCGGAGGCGTCCATCAGCCGGGTGGCGAAGGCGGCGGGCATTGGCAAGGGCACGGTTTACGAGTATTTCGCGTCTAAAGACGAGCTGGTGTTTGCGTCCCTGGTCGCTTGGGCCGAGTCGATGGCTCTTGAACTGCCCCGCGGCGAACCGGCGGCAAATCCGGAAGAACGGCTTCGGGCCTTCGCTCGGAGCGGAATGGAGCTGTTTCTCAAAGACCCCCGGTCGTTGCGTATCTTCGTGGGTTTAGTGCAGCTTATGGTTACGGACCAGACGTTTTTCCGGCGGTTCCCGGTGGTGGAGGAGATGACTCGCCGGTACCGGGAAACGATCGTGGGGATTCTGCGCGACGGCGTGGTGCAGGGGCATTTTCGGGAGGAAGTGCTCGAGAACGCCGAGCAGATCGCCATCAACCTGTTGGCGTACTTCGACGGGATCGGCATGCACTACTACTTGAGCCGCAACTATTTCGACTTGATGGACCAGGTCGATTTCTACGTGGATCAGGTGCTCAAAGACCTCCGGAAACAGGATGAATAGACAGCGGTTTCGGGCGTAATAAACGAGAAGGCTTGGCTCGAGCGAGGGGTCCATGGCGGCAGAATCGGGAAACGGCACGATTTTCCGGGTCGAGAACCTCAAGAAAGACTACCCGATGGGCGAGGTAACGGTTCGCGCCTTGCGGGACGTCTCACTCGAGGTTTCGGCGGGCGAGTTTCTGGTGATCCTGGGACCCAGCGGCTCGGGCAAGAGCACGTTGCTCAACATCATCGGCGGCATCGACAGCCCCACGGCTGGGCGGGTGTTTTTCAAGGACGAGGAGCTCACCGGGTACTCCGAGCCGGAACTTACACGGTACCGGCGCCGGCACATCGGCTTTGTGTTCCAGTTCTATAATCTGATGCCCAATCTGACGGCCCTGGAAAACATCGAGATGGCCACCGAGATCTCCGCGAACCCCATGGTTCCGCGGGAGGCGTTGCGCCTGGTGGGTCTGGACGACCGCCGGGACCACTTTCCCTCGCAGTTGTCGGGCGGCGAACAACAGCGCGTGGCGATTGCGCGCGCGGTAGCCAAGCAGCCGGAGATTCTGCTGTGCGACGAGCCGACCGGAGCGCTGGATTTCCAAACCGGCAAGGTGGTGCTCGAGATGCTCCAGCACATCAACGACGAGACCGGCACGACCGTGATCGTCATTACGCACAACGCGGCGATCGGGAAAATGGCGCACCGGGTTGTCCGCATGATGGACGGTCACGTGCGCGAGATCATCGAGAACGCAGAACGGCTCGAGCCCAGCCAACTCGAGTGGTGACGCAGAGTGAACATCCTGCACAAGAAACTGTTTCGTTACCTGCGCATCAACTGGGGACAGGCCCTGGCGATCACGGCTGTGATCACCTGCGGCACGGCCACGTATATCAGCCTCGCCTCGGCCCACCGCAACCTTGAGCTTACCCGCGATACATACTACGAAGAATACCGGCTAGCCGATTTCTTCATCATGTTCGAACAGGCGCCGATGACGGCCGTCTTCAAGATCAAGGCCCTCGAAAGCGTCCATGAAGCCCGCGGCCGCATCGTCAAAGACGTCGGCCTCGACGTCCCCGGACAAGAAGAGCCTCGCGCGGGCCGGATCGTCTCGATGCCGGACAGCCCGGGGCCGGTGCTCAACGACATCGCGCTGGTGTCGGGCCGCTATTTTGATAAGAGCGCGATGAACGAGGTGATCCTGAGCGAGAACTTCGCGAAAGCCAACGACCTCGCGCTGGGCGATTCCGTCAAGGCCACCATTGAGGATCGCAAGCATACCCTGCGCATCGTCGGCATGGCGTTGTCGCCCGAGTACGTGATCATGATCCGCAACGGCCAGGACCTCGTGCCGAGCCCCGAAAAGTTCGGCATCCTGTGGGTGTCGCAGAGCTTTGCGGAAAGCGCGTTCGCCATGAACGAAGCCTGCAACGAGATCGTGGGGACAGTGGACGGGACGCTCCCGCTCAAGACGCTGCTCGACCAGGCAGAGGATGTGCTCGACCCCTATGGCGTCTACGCTAAACTCGAACGCAACGACCAGATATCGGCCCGGTTCCTTGCGGACGAGATAGCGGGCCTCGCGGTGTCGGCCAAGATCACGCCCGCCATCTTCTTGGGTATTGCGTCGCTGATCCTGCTGGTCCTGCTGAACCGTATGGTGCGCAACGAGCGCACCGAGATCGGCCTCCTGAAAGCGTATGGTTACTCGACGTGGGACGTGTCGGGCTACTACATCAAGTTTGCGGTGCTCCTGGCCCTGTTCGGCTGTCTCGGGGGCGCCTTCGCGGGGCAGTGGCTTGCCAACGCAATGGTCAAGATGTACGTGCGGTTCTACACGTTTCCCCTGTTTCGGGCGCGCGCGTACCCCGACATTCTGGCACGCTCGCTGGGTATCAGCCTCGCTTTTGCGCTTGCCGGCGCCCTTTCGGCGGCGCGCCAGGCGGCCCGTATACAGCCCGCCCAGGCCATGCGCATCGAGCCGCCCAAGTACGGCGGCCGGACAGTCTTCGAACGGATCCAGGCGGTCTGGAAACGGCTGTCGTTCACGTGGAAGATGATCGTGCGCAACGTGTCGCGCTATCGCGTGCGGGCCGGGATCTCGATCTTCGGAGTCATGGTTTCCGCCGGGATCATGGTGGTCGGATTCTTTACCATGGATGCAATGGAATTCATGATCAACTTCCAGTTCACCGAAACCCAGCGCGAGGACGTCCGCGTCTCCCTCCAGAAGGAAATGGATGAGGACGCTCTCCGCGACCTGATGCGCTACGGCGAGGTCCGGGCCGCCGAGCCCATGCTGCAATACCCGTTCCGCATCAAGACGGCGTGGCGCGAGAAAGAACTCGCCGTGCTCGGGATACCCGAAGGTTCGCAATTGCACCGGCTCCTGGATCTCGAGGGGCGGCCGGTCAGCGTGGGTTCGAGCGGGCTCGTGCTGTCCGAGCGGCTAGCCGAAGAGTTGAATGCGGGCCCGGGCGACGTGCTGGTACTCGAGCCGTTGCGCGGGTTGATCGAGGACGAACGCGAGGTGACCGTGCGGCAGGTGGTGTCCCAGTATCTGGGAACCTCGGCGTACATGAACATCAACGCGTTGAGCCGCTTGCTGGACGAATCGTTCGCCTTGAATACCGCCCTGCTGAAGACACACGAGGGCGAAGCGCATAACTTATCAAAGGCCCTCAAGGACATTCGGGGGATCGCGGCCGTCGAGTTGAAGGAAGACATGCTCGCCAACATCACGCGGGAACTGCGGGATTCGATGGCGATCAGCAACACCGTCCTGCTGATATTCTCGGGGATCATAGCCTTTGCAATCATTTACAACGCGACGATAGTGTCCCTCGAGGAACGCAAACGGGAACTCGCCTCGCTGCGGGTAATGGGATTCTCGACCGGGGAGGTCGGCGCCATCGTGTACAAGGAGAATTTCATGTTGTCGGCCGTGGGATTGATTCTCGGCCTGCCGTTCGGGATGGCGCTGTGCCGGCTGCTTGTTTACGCGTATGACACGGAGCTGTACCGTTTGCCATTTTACATCGAGCCTTCCACTTTTGTATGGACCTGCGCGATGACGGTCGTATTCGTGAGCCTGGCCAATCTTGCGGCGCGGCGGCGGGTCCTGCGGCTTGACATGGTTGAAGTCCTTAAGTCCCGGGAATAGGAGGAGGAGTCTTGAACCGCAAGCGCCTCATCATCGGAGCCGTGGTGGCCGTTGTGGCGGCTATTGCAGGATACTTGTCGTTACGCGGTCCGGTATTGCCGGTTGCAGTGACCGGCGCGGTGCGGCGCGACGTCAGCGAGTACGTGGCCGAGGATGCCAAGACGCGCCTCCACGACGAATACGTCATCGATATGCCCGTCTCGGGCACGGTCGAACGCATTGCGCTGGACGTAGGCGACGAAATCAAGGAGGGGGATGTGCTGGCCCGGGTTGACCCGTACGACCTCGAACGCCAGATTGAAGCAACCGAAGCGCTTGTCGAACAGGCCCGGGCCCGGATCACGGGCGTCGACGTGTCTAAACCGAAGGACGAACAATTGAAATCGGCCGAGGTGAGAGTAGCGGAAGGCCGGGACGCCGCGGCGATAGCGCGAAAGGAACTCGAGGCTGCCCAGATCAATCTGGCCACGGCTGAACAGAATTACAACCGCATCAGCGCGTTGTACAAACAGGGCGTGGCCAGCGAGGCGGACTACGACGAGGCCGAGCGCAAGTACAGAACGTTGAAGGAGGACTTCGAGCGCATGAAACTCGCGGAGCGCGTCGCGCAGAAGAATCTCGAACGGGCTGAACTTTCCCAGCGCGAGCTGGCCGGTTCGATTGACGACAACGAATACATGCGCGAGGTGTATCAAGCGGAGATTCAGCGTCTCGATTCGGAACTGAGCATTCTGCGCGATGATCTCGGCAAGACCGAGATCAAGGCGCCAGTTGGCAGCGTCCTCCTCGAGAAGTACATCGAGGATACGCGGGTGCTCCCGGCGGGCAGCCCCTTGGTGCGGCTCGGCGATTTGGCCACCATCGAGATCGAGAGCGACATCTTGTCCGAGGAAGTGACGCGCATCTCGGTCGGGGATCCGGTCGAGATCGGCGGAAAAGCACTGGGCGGGCGGACGATAATGGGAAAGGTCACCCGCATCTATCCCTCGGGATTCAAGAAGATTTCTGCTCTCGGCATCGAACAGCAGCGCGTAAAGATCCTGATTGGGTTTGACAACGGCGAAGCGCACCTGCGTCCCGGAACCAGTGTCGATATACGCGTGATCACGGAACTCCACGAAGGCGTGACCGCCGTGCCCGAACGCGCCACCTTCAAGCGTGACGGCGGCTGGGCGGTCTTCAAGGTAAACGGCGGCAAAGCCAGACTGGTTCCGGTGACCATCGGCCTCAAGAACGACGAATGGGCTGAAATCACGGAAGGCGTGGAACCCGGCGACATCATCATCACCGAGCGCAAGAACGAACTCGAAGACGGCGTCCGCATCGCCCCCATGCCGTTGAACGGAAGCGGGGGATAGAAAGGGGCGGCCGGGACATCCGCGACCGGCATCTGTCCCGCTGTGGCATGGTCTCTGGGCCGTGCCGTTTCCGCGGCCGCGCCGGGCCGATCACTCGAACTTCGCATTCCCCGGGTGTATGATGCACCTCTCGCAGCGGGTCGTAATGTCACAGGGGAGAAAGCACATGATGCAGGCGAAGCAGTCCGTGTTGAAGACGTTGTTTGCGGTTGCGGCAATCTGGGGTTCGGGTGTTGGCGCGTACGCACAGGCAACGCCCGAATCCGCCGCGGCGATCGTGTTCGAGAACGAGAGTTTCCGGTACGAGATCGCCTCGGACGGCCGTAATCTGGCGTTTATCGACAAGGCGTCGGGGACAAACTACTTGAAAGACGCCGAGCCCCGCCGTGCCGCCAACGTGCAGATCGCGGGAGCCGCGGTGGAAGTTTCCCGCGCCGTTTTCGGTGACGGGATGCTCACGCTTGGCTTCGGAGACAGCGGTGTGGAAGCGGGGGTGCGCGTTGCGATGCACGCGCGCCACATGCTCATGGAAGTGGCTTCGTTAAAGGGCGAAGGCGTCGAGCAGCTTACGTTTCTCAACGTGCCGCTTGCGCTGGAGGGCTCATTGACGGAGCCTTTTGCCTGCTGTGTGCTGGCGCTGAACCTTCAGACCAATGTGCCCGAGATTCCGGGGCCCAACAACCTTCTTCGAGCGATGTGCTATCCACGGTTCGGCATCGAGGGCGCCCAAATCGCGGTTATCGGTTGTTCTCAAGCCCAATTGCGCGACGTGATGAAGACGGTCGTGAGCGCGGCGAAAGATATTCCACGCTCTGACATTGGCGGGCCGTGGGCGCTTGATGGCGAGATCAACCGCGGGTCGTACCTGTTCGACTTCGGGCAGTGTACCGAGGGAACGGTGGACGAGTGGGTCGCCGTGGTCAAACGGCTCGGCCTGAACCAGGTGGACTTTCATACCGGCGGCTCTCTGCGGTTCGGCGATTGCCGGCCCAATCCCGCCCTGTTCCCGAACGGCCGCGCGAGCGTGAAAGCGGTCATCGACAAGCTGCATGCGGGAGGCATCGCTGCGGGACTGCACACGTACGCGTTCTTCATTGCCAAGGACGCGCCGTATGTCACCCCGGTTCCCGATCCGCGGCTGGGGAAAGACGCGACGTTTACCCTCTCCGAAGCGTTGGCGGCGGATGCGGTGTCGGTGCCGGTCGAAGAATCGACCGAAGAGATGTCTACCACGACAGGGTTTATCGTGCGCAACAGCGTGACCATTCAGGTCGGCAATGAGTTGATTGTGTACGCGGGCGTGTCGAAAGAGCCGCCCTATGCGTTCACGCAATGCACGCGCGGGGCTTATGGAACAGCGGCGGCCGCACACGACAAGGGCGCCAAGGTGCACCATCTGCTCGAGTGCTTCGGGCTGTTCGCGCCGGACCCCGATTCGACGCTGCTCGCGGAAGTGGCCGGCCACACGGCGGACACGTTTAACGAGTGCGGGTTCGACATGATCTACCTGGATGCGCTGGATGGGGAAGACGTGCTGGCGGGGCGCGAGAACGCCTGGCACTACGGTTCGAAGTTCGCGTTCGAGATCGCAAACCGCCTCAACAAGCCCGCCTTGTTCGAGATGAGCACGTTTCATCATCACCTCTGGTATATTCGCGCGCGCATGGGCGCGTGGGACCATCCGAACCGGTCGCACAAGGAGTTCATCGACATCCACGCCGCGGGCAACCTTTCGGGCGGAAAGACGTTCCTTCCCATGAACCTCGGCTGGTGGGCGGTGAAAGTCTGGGCGGGCCCCCAAAGCGAACCGACCTTTCCCGACGACATCGAGTACCTGTTGGCCAAATGCATCGGCACGGATGCGGGGCTCAGTCTGATGGGGGTAAATCCCGGCAACATAGACACGATCCCCGCGTATCAGCGGCTCGCGCCCATTTTCCAACGCTACGAGGGCCTGCGCCACGCGGGATATTTCCCGCAAGAGGTGAAAGACCAGCTCAAACAGCCCGGGGCGGAGTTCACCCTGCGCGAGAACGCCGAAGGCAAACCCTATTTCCAGCACGTGAACTACGCGAAACACAAAGTCTGCGATACCCAGGGCATCACGAACGTGTGGACCAGCACAAATCCCTTCGGGGAGCAGCCGCTTGCGTTGCGTATCGAGGCGCTGATGTCGGCCGCGCCCTACGACGCGCCCGAGGCCGTTGTGCTCGAGGATTTCGCGAGCCCGTCTGAGACATTTACGGATTTCCAGGCAAAGCAGGGCGTCGAAGGAACGCTTGGGCGCACAACCGAACAAGTGAAGGCCAGCGAGGCCAGCGGCGTGTTCACGGCGACGAGCTCCCTCGCGGCGCCAAACGGCTCGTGGCTCAAGTACGGGAAGACCTGGTCGCCCGTGCTCAACATCGCCCAGCAGCAAGGTTTGGGCGTGTGGGTTCATGGAGACGGCCAGGGTCAATTGCTGAACATCCAGATGAAAAGCCCCTTTCATATCACCGGCGGAATCGGCGACCATTACGTGCGGGTGGACTTCACCGGCTGGCGGTATTTCGAGCTGATCGAGCCCGAAGGCGGCACTATCGACGACTGGGGATGGCCCTATGGCGGCGCGTACGGCATCTACCGCGAAGACGTCAGTTATGCCAGCATCGAGTCGCTGTCGCTGTGGTATAACAATTTGCCTGTGGGGAAACCGGTCACGTGCTATCTCAGCCCGATCAAGGCGTTGCCACTCGTCAACATCACGCTCAAGAATCCGTCGGTTACGGTTGGGGGCAATACGATCACGTTTCCGGCCGAAATACCAACGGGGGCCTATCTCGAATTCCACGGGATGAACGACTGCAAGCTGTACGGCCCGAATGGCGAGTTCCTCGCGGATGTGACGCCGGCAGGGACAATCCCGGTGCTGGCAGCCGGCGCAAACCAGGTCAGCTTCGGGTGCGAGGGACCGGCCGCGCCGAATCCCCGCGCCCGGGTAACGCTTATTACGCTTGGCGAGCCCATCTGACGGGTCGTAAACAGCAAAGGATCGCCACCGGCCGCGGCCACGGCGCTGTGGGGGCTCAGGAACGGTTCCGGCTCGCTCTTGCAGCGGTCTTTCCCGGAAGTTCCGCCCGCCGATGTTGTCTCGCAACGAGGCAACCTCGTAGAATCAGGCCGATGTTCGTGGTGGATGTGCCGCCGGGGGCTTGTGAACCTCATGCAACCCCATGCGTAGTAGGGAATGAACGAAACACACGAACAACCGACCGATGAAACGCTGGCTGAGCGTGCGCGCGACGGGGATACCCGTGCGTTCGAGATGCTCGTCAAACGATACCAGCAGCCGTTGTTCAACTACATCCGCCGGATGATCGGCAACGCATCGGACGCGGAGGACCTGTTCCAGGACACGTTCATGAAGGTTTACAGCCATCTCGAGCGGTTTCGGCCCGAAGGAAGCTTTCGCGGCTGGCTCTACCGCATCGCCACCAACACCTGCCGCGATGCTCTGCGCCGCCGGAAACTGCGCCGGGCATTCTCGTTGGACACCGGCCTGGGTCCCGGCGACGCGCCACCTGGCGAACGGTATGCGTCCGGCGCTCCCAATCCAGCGGAGAAGGCCGCGGAGGCCGAACTGGCAGGACGGTTGGCAGCGGCGGTTCAGTCGCTATCCATCAAGCACCGGTCCGTGTTCCTCATGGCCCGCTACGAGGGCATGAGCTACGAGGAGATTTCGCAAAGCCTGGGAATCCCCGTGGGCACCGTGAAATCACGCATGAACACGGCGGTGAACGCGTTAATGGACGCGCTGGAGGAACTGTCATGAGCGATTCCATGCGCGAAAACAGGGGCATCCGTGGACAGCTTCGCGCCTATCTGCTCGATACCCTTCCGGAGACGGAGCGCGCCGAACTCGAGTCGCGTCTTGCCGGTTCCGAAGACCTCCGTACGCAGTTGGAGGCCGAACGGGCCGCTCTGGCGAAGCTGGGCGCGCTGCAGGAGGTCCAGCCCGGCCACGACCTCGCAGCGCAGGTGATGGGCGAGATTCACGACCGGGAAGCGAAGAAGCGTCTCAAGGGTCCGATGTGGCGGCGCCGCCTCCTGCAGAGTGTAGCGGTGCTGGCGATAGTTCTGACCGTTTCCGTCGTATTCCTGCACGTTCTTGAGCGGCCTCGGGAGGCCTCACGGCTCGCATCGTCGGCCAACAATCTGAAACAGATAGGCCTGATCATGAAGATGTATGCCAACGAGAGCAAAGGGGAGTTCTTTCCGCCGCTCGCCCCGCAGGAAGGCGTCTGGGGAATCGACGTGAGCGTTCTCTACCCGCAGTACCTCACCGACCCGCAGATCCTTATTGCCCCCCAACATCCCCGCGCCGCCCAGCTGCGCGAGGAAATGGATGCGGCCATGAACGCGGCGCCGATCGACTGGGCGGCTGTCAACCGTCTTGCCGCCGAGAGCTACACCTACATCGGGTGGGCCGCCACGAACACCGAGGAACTAGCGCGATTGAAAGAGGCCCGGCCACAGTCCTTCGCGGGGCGCATGCAACTGGCCCAGAGTTTCGAGGCAGATACCCGGATTTACCGGCTGCGCGAGGGCATCGAGCGGTTCTTCATCACCGACCTCAACAATCCGGCGGCGTCCGCAGGCGCCCAGTCCGAAATCCCGGTCATGTTCGAGACATATCCGAGCCGTCCCCGCGGCAGAAACGTCTTGTACATGGACGGACATGTTCAATTCGTGCGGTACGGAGAGGCCTTCCCCGTGACCGACGAAACCGATAGAATCCTCGGCATCGAACCCGCCCGCTGACCGTGCGCGACCGGCAATCGCGCTACGGATTGTCAATGGCACACACCACGCGGAAGCCCACGTCGTGGACAGCTTGAGAAGCCGCGTAGTGCAGGCGAAACGAGCCTCGCGCACGCCGCGGACGGTCCATCCACGAGCCGCCGCGGACCACTTTTCGCGCTTCGTCAGAGGATGGGGCCCGGGACACACTCGTCTCGTCCCCACGCGGCACGCCCGCCCGGGCCGATTCCTTCGCCATTTGATCGGCTGTGCTGTCCGGCGGGGCTGCTTCCGGCGTCCCATTGGGATAGGGCTGGTAGTCTGAGAAAGTCCATTCCGCGGCGTTGCCGTGCATGTCGAAGAGTCCCCAGGGATTGGGCGCGAAGGCGCCCACGCGTGCGGAGACGCGCCATCCGTCGTTGAACCGCGTGTCAGCGGGACGCCAGGGAGGCACGGCGCGGGGGGAGTGGGGATAATACACGGTGTAATGGGTGGCATCAGAGAGGTTGGCGGCGCGGCCGAAATCGTCGTCGAGCCCGCCGTACCACAAGGGCGTGTTGGTTCCGGCGCGGCAGGCGTATTCCCATTGCGCTTCGGTGGGCAAGCCGAACCGCCGGCCGGTTGTTGCCGAGAGCCACTCGCAGAAAGCCATGGCGCGTTCCCAGGAGACGCGGACGGCGGGCTGTTCGGGGCGGTTGAGGCGGAACCCGCGTTCGTCGTCGCCGAACTGGTAGGCCTCGCCGGTCTCGAGGCCGCTGTCGTGGGCGGGGTCGAAACAGGCGTATTGCCGGTTTGTTACCTCGAACCGCCCTATCAGAAACGCGTTTTCAATTGTTTCGGAGTGTGCGGGGCGTTCGTTGGGATAGCCCTCGTCCGACCCCATGGTAAACTGTCCTGGCTCGATACGGACAAGTTCAATCGCGACGCCGTCACCGATGTTGACCGTCACGACAGCGCGTTCGGCGTCCGCGGGCTGGACCTGGGCGCCGCCGGGCGTTGCGGGCCCGCCCGTGCCGGCAAACAGGGGTTGTTCGGGAAACGCGGGAGGCGTCTTGGGCCCTTGAAGAGTCGCCGCCGGACAGATTGCCTCAGGATCTTCGTCGATGCCCGCGTAGCGCCGGTGAAGTTCGCGTCTGCGCTCGGCGCCCTGTAAGGCAGCTGCCTGTTTGGCGGGGTCGTATGCGACAAGTTCCTTCCAGGTTCCGTGGAACGGTGCATTGAGGTCGATCCAGGTGAGCAGCCGGTCCCAGGCTTCGGGGCTCAAGCGCACACCGTAATGGTCGTCACGCAGGATCTGAACCAGCCTGCTGGTGTCGGCATGGAATTCGCGCGGCGGAAGCATGTGGGCGTCGCTCTCGAGGGTCGGTGTATGCACCCACCGGCGAAGCTGCATGTACGACGGCGAAAAGTGCATCTGGAAATCCGACGGGACCTTCTCAACGGGCCTTGCGGTGAGATCGAAGGCTGAACCGGCTTGGCCGTTGTGGCAACTCACGCAGAATGCATCGAGGACGGGTTGAACCTCACGCTCGAAGGAGAAGTTCCGCGGGGGCCCGTACCACGGCGCGATGGACGAGGGCGCGCGGCGCGCGGCCAGCGGCATCGAGTCCGCGGGCACGGTCATGTTTTGCTTCTCATGGCACCCCACGCACGACAACACTTCGCCGGGCGCGGCGGTGAACCAGCTTCGCATGAGGGCCAGGGCCTTGCCTTCGGTATCCAGCGGCTGCACGCATATCGGGGTACAGGCGGGCGCCTCGAAGCAGGCCGAACCGTCGGCTTCAACCGGCACGACGCCCAGGATGCGCCGTATGTCCCACGGGCCGTCGAGGCCGACGCGGTCGGGTTCGCCGCCGAACCCGTGAAATGTGAAATCGTAGCTGGCTACCCGCAACGCCTTGACCGTGCCCCGCGGCACGCCTTCAAGCCCGGGACCCCTGTAGACATCCGCCAGCAGAACGGTGGCGGTTGTCTTGGCGGGATCGGCCACATCGGGTACGACGGGTGGCCGCCGCGTCTTGCGCCAGGGGACTGGTTCGAGCATGGCCCAGCCGGCTTCCTCGTGGAGCAGGACGAAGTTGTCGAAGATGTCGGCGAGATATATGCCCCAGAGGCCCGTCGTTGACGGTTTACAGGAGACAATGAAGTACTTTTCGCTGAGCGGATACGGGTGCAGAAAGCGGGGCCAGCTCGAGCCGATCAGGCCGTCGAGGATAACCGGCTCGACCTTTTTGCCGTAGCCGGGAATCCGCTGAACGGCGCCGTCCGCTTCGTGGCGTCCGAGGGCCGGATCCAGAATGACGAGCTCCCCTTGCCGCGGCGCGTCATGGTGGCCGCCGATAACGGCCACGACCTTCGTGGGATGGTCCGGGACTGCGCGCGCAAAGAACATGGCCGTGGGCCAGAACGAGTTGCTTCCGTAATACTCCGTCTGCTGGCTGCCGTCAGGGTTGGCATGAAACAGAATCCGCGTGAACGTGTGCGCGATGTCGGCGTACTCCCATCGCTGGTAGAGGATACGCCCGTTGTTGAGCACCGCCGGGCACCAGTTGTGGTCTTGATCGTTGGTGAGCCGCCGGATTTGCCCGTCGTGGCCGCGCAGGTACAGATTAGTCACCTTCGAGTGGCCGCCCACGCACGGCACGCCGGTAAACGGCGCGGTCGAACAGAAGACGATGCGCTCGTCAGGCAGGTAACACGCGTCGTAGTTGTGGACGTCCGGCTCGTCGATGAGGGGCAGCCGGGTGAGCGTCCGGGCCGTCAAATCCAATTCGGCGACGCCCCAGCGGCCCTCGTTGTTCGGTGTTGACATCAACATCCGCTCGGCGTCGTAGTGCAAATCGAGGTCGCCGATGAACGCGTCCCCCTCAGGCGTGAACACGGTCTCGATTGCGCCGCCCGGCGCGGGCGGCGTCAAGCTAATGAGGGTGTTTTCGTAGCCCGTGGGCGGCAGGTCTGAATTGCTGTTGAAGTTGAGCGGCAATCCGAGCTGGCCGGCCCGGCGGCGGAG
>DAOLNV010000098.1 GCA_035416745.1 Candidatus Hydrogenedentota bacterium
CGCACGTGGAAGCGCCTTCGGACGCGGGTTCGATTCCCGCCGCCTCCACCATTTTTCCACGCATGTAACCCATTGATTCTGGAGGGGTTAGCGATATGCCCCCGGACCCCGGTTTCGGCCGTTGCACATATATTGCACACTCCGTGGCGTATCCGAGACGCGTTCCGACCCTGTCGGCGAGCTCCCCGAGGCGTTCCGACCGGGCCCGCGCATACACGTTCATCGTCAATTCCGGCGTGGAATGACGCAGCAGGCTCTGGGCCTCCAAATCGCGTGCAAGCACCGCTTCGTACACTGTTTCCAACAGCCCGGGACCCGTCTCTCGATGAAGCGCCACCGCGCAATCCACAATGATGCTTCCTGTCTGATCCTGTTTCGGAGGGTTCAATCTTCGTGTTCCCTGTGTCTCCGTGTGAGTTCGTTCTTGTCTTTATGGAGACAATAAGATCCCTCCAGCAAGGGCTTTCCTATCCGGATTGGGGTAATCAAGCGCCCGCTTGAAGCCTCAACGGCAACCGTCCATACTCGCTTGCGGAAAGGGTTGGCCGTCTGACTGCACGGAAGCGGGCCATTGCAATAATGCATCTTCGCATCTATTCCAAGGGCAATCTTTCATTGGCGCACTCAGGACGGACAGGAGAACCAATATGCTCAACAAAATGGGCCGGCGTTCCTGGATACGCCTGGCAGGAATGACCGCAGCTGGTCTTGGCGCAGTGAACACTGCAGGTAAGGCGCGGGCCGCGGAAGCTGCTTCAATTGCCCCGGCAGCACCCGCCGCTCCTTCCAAGGAGACGTACGAGACGCAAGCCAAAGGCATTCGGATTCTGCCCGGTCAGTGGCGGCCTCATTACCCGTGGGAACACATCGCGTGGATCAGTCCCGCGTGGCCGAGCCAGGATTACCTCTGGCTGGATTTCCCGGAGGCCATCTTCACCAACCAGGGGTTGCTTTTCCTGAGCCATGTCAATCCCCCGATTCCGTCGGTGTTCAACAATCTGCCCAGAGTGCCGTGGCGCGAGGAGAGTGACGGCATCGCATTTGAGCGCGAATTGCCCAATGGCGTGGTGTTTGGCGGTCGCGTGTCGCGCGCAAATGACACAGCGGTCGACCTTGAGTTGTATATACGCAATGGCAGCGCCGGGCGCCTGGCGGATATTGAGCTTCAGACGTGCGCCTTCCTTCGCGCCATACGGGAATTCGGGGACTACACGCGGGACAACAAGCTTGTGCACCTCCCGCAGGAAGGCTGGATTTCGCTCAATGAAGGCATGACCCGTGAAGCCGGTTCGGGGAAGTACCGCGTGGGTTGGCGTTCCAAAGGCAAACCCATGGCGGATCTGCCTGTCGTGATCACTATATCGAACAAGGCCGACCGCCTGTTTGCCATGAGCTGGGGCGAACACACGCTTTCGATGGTAGGCAATGCGAACCATCCCTGCGTCCACGCCGACCCGTTTTTTGAAAATCTCGAGCCGGGGCAGGAAGGCCGTATCCGCGGACGCATCGTCTTCTTCGAAGGGAATCTCCGGGACTTCCAGCCGGAACGCCATTTCACGTGACCACCCGGACGCCTCGGCGCACGAGCGTCGCTGTCCACAGGCGCAGTAAGATGGCACGTGTTCTTTGCGGTGGGTGTTTGTCATCAGCGAAAGTAGCCGGTCAGAACGCAGATGCCGTCAATACGGAGAATCTACATCGATATCCACCAGGCCGGTTCCATTCCTTGAATGACATACCCTGGTGGGCCTAACGTGTAGCGGAAATATAGAGCAACAAGACAAAAGGGCCCGTGACTTCCGAGACGATCAGAGCGGCGGAGGCGCAGGCCATCCTGGATGCCTTGGCTCGATGCGGCGGGAATCGTAACGAAGCAGCCAAGGCTTTCGAGATGCACCGGAGCACCGTCTTCCGTAAAGCACGGAGCCGGGGAATCTCCCTGCCGCGCCACGTTGCCGTGGTGCACTGAGCCTATCCTCCGTAAACCAAACAAGGCCGCTGCTCTGACAAACGCCGTTGTTGAGAAGGACCAGCGAGATTGTGTTTGGTTCACAAATGTGATTATATGTACACAAAAGGTCAAATTCAGATACCATATGCTTCCCGAGGCGCGGACCCTGTTTAAGGAACAATATCATCACTAAACCGCTGAAAATCAATACTTTATAGACAAAATGGCCCCGGGTTGCGAGCGGCATGGCCCGGGGAATAGAGGCCTCTTTGTGAATGTTTATACACATAGCATTGAAGACAAGAGGACGCTTGAACATGAGCACAGAGAAACTGGATACGGAAATCCGCCAAGAGCAGATCATAAAGGCCGCCATGCGACTGGCGGAGACCGGTGGTCTCCAGGCCCTGAACCTGGCCAATATCGCCCGCCATGTGGGGCTCGTGCCAACGGCGCTCTATCGGCACTTCCCGAACAAAGAAGCCCTGCTTGACGCGCTGCTCAGTTCGATCCAAACGCGGCTATTGGAGAACGTCTCTATCGTTTGCCGCGAGACCGAGGACCCCATCGAGCGGCTGCGAGGTCTACTGTACAGGCACGTTCGGCTAATCCGCGAGAACCAAGGCATCCCGCGGATCGTCTTCTCGCCCGAGTTTTACACGAACGGTTCCCAGCGAAAGACCAAGTCGTACCAAGGCATCAGAGGCTATCTCGAACGGGTCGGTGCGATTATCTCCGAGGCCCAGCGGGACGGCCGCATCCGGCGCGACTGTCCACCGGAAACGCTTTCGATGATGTTCCTCGGACTTATTCAACCTGCCGCGTTTCTGTGGTTCTTGAGCGACGGCGAGTTCGACGTGACCAAGCACGCCGAACGCGCCTGGAGGATATTCAGTCAGGCGATTTGCTGCGAGGAAATTCACGAACGCTGTCAACCGGCCGCCGAGACGGTGGACCACTAGGAGAACGAGCATGGGTGCTACAAGGAACATCAGGAAGCTTGTTGCGAGTGTTGGGATTCTGGGCATTTTTCTGTTTGTGTCTCAAGACTCCCTGGCGCATTGCGACACGATGGACGGCCCCGTGATCACGGACGCTAAACAAGCATTGGAGAAAGGCGACATCACGCCGGTCTTGAAATGGGTCAAACCCGATGCCGAGCCGGAGATTAGAGGGGCGTTTCAGAAATCCCTGACGGTCCGGGGCAAGGGTCCCGAGGCAAAAGCCCTGGCGGACGCTTATTTCTTCGAGACGCTGGTCCGGGTACACCGCGCGGGCGAAGGCGCCCCGTACGATGGGATCAAACCTGCGGGAACGGCCGTAGAACCCGGTATCGAAGCGGCGGACAAGGCGCTCGAAAGCGGCGCCGCGGACGACCTCGTTATGGAGTTGACGAACAAGGTAGCCGATGGCATCCGCGAACGTTTCACTCATGCGCTCGATGCGAAAAAACACAAGGATGAGAGTGTGGAGGCGGGGCGCGAGTTCGTCGAGGCCTATGTGACCTTTATGCACTACGTCGAACGCCTTCACCAGGATGCCACTACGAATCCGGCGCATCACGGCGGGGCAGCGGAAGCAGGCCATGCCGAAGCCGGACAGCATGATGAACATGCCCCGGCGAAAACCGAACACACTCACGAACACAAGTAGGAGGAGATTGGCATGAAACCCACGGATACCCTCAAACATGAACACAAGATTGTGTTGGCCGTGCTTGACGGCGCGGAGCGCGAAGCGCGAAATATCCACGCCACCGGCAAGGTTGACACGGATAAGGTGCGGAAGATCGTCGACTTCTTCCGGACCTTCGTGGACAAGTGCCACCATTCGAAGGAAGAGCGACGATTGTTCCCCCGGCTCGAGGAACGCGGCATGCCGCGCGGCGGAGGCCCGATTGCCGTGATGCTGTACGAGCATGCACAGGGGCGAAACGAGACCGCAGCCATCGCGGATGCGCTCAACAAATTCAGCGCCGGCGACGCCGGCGCGGTAGAAGCCCTTGCGGAACACCTGCTCGCCTACGCAAAGCTGCTGCGTGAGCACATCGACAAGGAGAACAACATCCTGTTCGCGATCGCGGATCGAGTTCTAACGCCTGAGGACCAGGACGAGCTGTCCGCGGCCTTCGAGGCCATCGAGGCCGAGGAAATCGGCGAAGGGGTTCATGAGCAATACCACCAGTTCGCCCACGAATTGATGAACCACTGAGCTGTCCGCCCCGCGCGCCGGGGCGTTTTTCGTGTGCGCGATGTGAATGCTTGTTCACAAGGAGGTAGCGGTCATGGTAAAGAAGAAAAGACTTCTCATCGCGATCCCCCTGGTCTTGGCCATTGGCGGAGGGATCTACGGTTATCGCTCGACCCATGCGTCCGTGGATTCACGCGAGCTTCGTGTATCGGGCAACATCGAAGTGACGACCGTCGAGGTGAGTTTCCGGACGCCCGGGTGGGTGGAAAGACGGTTGGTATCCGAAGGAGACGTGGCCCATGCGGACGCCCCGGTCGCCCGACTTGACCGCAGGGAATTCGAGCATGAGGTGGGCATTCGCAAAGCGGAAGTGGCGGTTGCAGAAGCCAGGCTGGCGGAACTTGAAGCCGGGTCGCGCCCGGAAGAGATCGCCCAGGCGGAAGCGGGAGTCGCCAAGGCGGAGGCGTTTGTCAAAGAACTCGAGACCGGGTCGCGCCCGCAGGAGATTCTCGCTGCACAGGCGTCTGTAGACGGAACGGCAGCCGACGCCGTTCGTCTTGAGACAGATTTCCGGCGGTACGCGCGCCTCTGGAAGGAGAACGCGATTTCCGCAAGCCAGTTTGATCAGGCCAAGAGCGCACACAGCCTCTCGTCGGCACGGCTCACGGAAGCTCAGCAACGACTCAAGCTCGTGGAAGAGGGACCGCGTGCTGAAGAGATTGCTCAGGCCAAGGCGGCCCTGTCGGAAGCGGAAGCGCGGTTAGAGTTGGCAAAGAACGGCCCCCGCCAAGAGACTATTCAACAGGCGCGGGCCCATTATGAGCAAGCAGAACAGGCTCTGGCGTTAGCCGAGATCCGCTTGGGATATGCGGAGATTCATGCACCCACTTCGGGCATTGTGCTGGCCGATCACATCGAGTCCGGCGAGTACGTGATGCCCGGTACGCCGGTGGTCACCATCGGTGATCTCGATCACGTGTGGCTGCGGGCTTTTATCGATGAATCGGATTTGGGCCGCGTGAAAATCGGCCAAGCGGTGAAAGTCTATACGGACAGCTTTCCCGGACAGGCGTATTCGGGGCGGATCTCGTTCATCTCATCCGAGGCCGAGTTTACGCCTAAGAGCATCCAGACGGAAAAGGAACGAGTGAAACTGGTGTACCGGCTCAAGATCGACGTCGAAAACCGTGGCATGGAACTCAAGCCCGGCATGCCGGCCGACGCCGTCATCGAACTGGAACACGGAGCGGCCCAATGACGAGCGTTCGCGCCGAATCCTTGACGAAGGTTTTCGCTTCGCTGACTGCCGTGGACCGGCTGTCGTTCTCCGTCGAGGAAGGCGAGATCTTCGGCCTGGTCGGCCCGGACGGGGCCGGCAAAACCACCACGATGCGGTTGTTGACTTCGACCATGGACCCGACGTCCGGCGATGCGTGGGTTGCCGGACATCACGTCATGAAGGAAGCCGAAGCCGTGAAAGAGGCCATCGGGTACATGAGCCAGCGGTTCGGGCTGTACCCGGACCTGACTGTACTGGAAAACATCCACTTCTATGCGGACATTTACAGCGTCCCCAAGCGCGGAAGGGCTGACACGATTGACGAGTTGCTCGCATTCAGCAACCTGACGCCGTTCAAGCAACGGCTGGCGGGAAACTTGTCCGGCGGGATGAAGCAGAAACTCGGATTGGCTTGCGCTCTTATCCACACGCCAAAGGTGTTGTTTCTGGACGAACCTACGAACGGGGTTGACCCCGTATCCCGGCGGGATTTCTGGCGTATTCTGTACAGGCTGCTCAAGGAGAAGGTTACCATCTTCGTGTCGACGGCCTACCTGGACGAAGCGGAACGCTGCAACCGCGTGGCCCTGATTCACCGGGGCAAGTTGCTCGCACAGGGTTCGCCTGATGAAGTGAAGTCGCTGATGCAAGGCACGCTGCTGGAAGTGCGGTCTTCCTCACCGCGGCAGGCCATGCAGGAATTGAGACGGCAATTATCCGGCCTTTCTGTGGGACTCTTCGGAGACCGCGTGCATGTGGCCACGCCTGAGCCGGGTGAGACCGCGACGGAAATCCGGAGAATACTTGTCCAAGCGGGACACGAAGTCCGCTCGGTGCGGCCCATCGAACCAACGCTTGAAGATGTCTTCGTGTCCGTCATTGGGCACGCTCCCGGCGGACAAGCCTATGCCGGATGAGCAACAAGAGCTTGCCGTTAAGGTCAGAGACCTTGAGCGCCGGTTTGGGGACTTCATAGCCGTGAATCGGGTCAGTTTCGATGTCCCCAAGGGCGAGATTTTCGGGTTCCTCGGCCCGAACGGCGCTGGCAAGTCCACCACGATACGGATGTTGTGCGGCATCCTTGCGCCTACGGGCGGCGCCGGCACCGTGGCCGGGTACGACATTCGAACAGAGGCCGAACGGATCAAGGCCCATATCGGCTACATGAGCCAGAAATTCAGTCTCTATGAGGACCTGACGGTCGAGGAGAACATCGATTTCTATAGCGGTATCTACCGGATACCGGCTGAAAAGAAGCGCGCGCGGAAGGAATGGGCCATCGAAATGGCCGGACTCCAGGAACACCGGCATTCCAAGACGGGCACGCTTTCGGGCGGGTGGAAGCAGCGGCTTTCCCTGGGCTGCGCCGTCCTGCACGAGCCGCCCATCATCTTCTTGGACGAACCCACGTCGGGCGTGGACCCGATGAGCCGCCGCCGGTTTTGGGAACTCATCTACGAACTCGCCGGAAGAGGCGTCACTATTTTCGTTACGACGCACTACATGGACGAGGCCGAGTACTGCGATCGGATCGGCCTGGTGTATCGCGGCGAACTCATCGCGCTGGGTTCCCCGCAGAAGCTCAAGACGGAACTGATGAAGGAAGACGTGTTGGAGGTCCAATGCGAGCGGCCGCAAGAAGCTATGGAAGCGCTCGAACAACTTGGAAGCGTCCGTGAAGTGGCTTTGTTCGGAAAGGGGCTGCATGTGGTCGCGATGGACGGACCGGCGGCGGAACGCGATATTCGCAATCTCCTGGTGAAACAAGCCTATCCCGTTCACAGCATCGAAACCATCGTCCCTTCCCTGGAAGACGTGTTCGTGTCGCTCATCGAAATGAGGGATCGGGAGGAAGGGGTACTCAAGGAGGTCCGGGCATGAAGCCTCAGCGCATATGGGCGGTGAGCCGGAAGGAGTTCATCCACATCCTGCGCGACCCGCGAAGCCTCGGCATGGCCATCGCCATCCCGATGCTTCTGCTCGTTCTGTTCGGGTATGCCCTGACGCTGGACGTGGACGAAGTGCCCATGGTTGTCTGGGATCAGAGCCAGTCCCATGCGAGCCGGGAGTTCATCGCGCGTTTTGCGGGCTCCCGCTATTTCTCCTTGCGCGGCTATGTGAGGAACTACCGCGAGGTCGAACGGGCCATTGATACGCGGCAGGCGTTGCTTGCCATTGTCATTCCCACAGATTTCGCAGACCGCCTCGAATCGCTCCAAGAGACGCCGGTCCAAGTCATTGTAGACGGCAGCGACTCGAATACGGCCACTATTGCCATGGGCTATGTGGACATCCTTGCCCTCGCTCATTCACAGGAGGTCGTTCTGGCGCAGGCACGCCGCGTCACGGGCAAGAGCTTCGAGCAGCCCATCGATTTTCGGCCCCGGGTGTGGTTTAACGCCGACCTGGAATCCAAGAACTACATCATTCCCGGACTTATCGCCGTCATCATGATGGTGATTGCCGCGTTGTTGACCTCGCTGACCGTGGCCCGGGAATGGGAACGGGGCACGATGGAGCAGCTGATCTCCACGCCCGTCAAAGGACATGAACTGATCCTGGGAAAACTCTTTCCGTATTTCGTTATCGGGATGCTGGACATGTTGCTGGCCGTGCTCATGGGGGAGTTCGTGTTTCACGTGCCGCTGCGCGGAAACGTGGCCCTGCTGTTTGCGATGGCCGCTATCTTCCTCGCGGGGGCATTGTCCATGGGGATGGTGATCAGCATCGTGACCAAGAGCCAGTTGCTGGCCAGTCAGTTGGCCATGGTGCTCACCTTCCTGCCCTCGTTCCTGCTGTCCGGATTCATGTACGCCATCGGCAACATGCCGCGTGCGATCCAGGTGCTCACGCACGTCATCCCGGCCCGTTACTTTGTGGCGTTGCTCAAGGGCATCTACCTGAAAGGGATCGGGCTGGAAGTCCTGGCGCTCGAGGCCTTGCTGTTGACGGTATTCGGCGCCGCCATGGTGGCCTTGGCAAACTTCAAGTTCAAGAAGAAGCTCGCGTAGACCGAGGAGAAACAGCCATGTGGGAACGCATCCAGCACATGCTCATAAAGGAATTCATTCAGATCTTTCGCGACCCGAAGATGAAAGGCGTGATCTTCGCCATGCCCATAATCCAGGTCCTGGTGTTCGGCTACGCGGTCACCACGGATGTGAAGCACGTGGCGCTGGCGATCTTTGACCGCGACAGCACCCAGACGAGCAGAGAACTCGCGGCACGGTTCACCGCCACGGAGTATTTCGACGTCGCCGCCTATGTCCAGAATGATGCTGAGGCGAGAGACCTTATCGACCGTGGAAAGGCCCAAGCCCTGCTGCGGATTGACAAAGGGTTTGAAGACGACCTGCGCGCGGGGCGGCAAGTGCCGGTGCAGCTCCTTGTCGAAGGCACGGATTCGAATACGGCCGGCATCGTCTTGAACTATTCGGGCAAGATCGTGGGCAAGTTCTCCCAGGATGTCCTGAATGACCGGCTGGCCCGGCAGCAAGGCAAAGCCGCCACGGACGCCGGCATTGTCGTCGAGCCGCGCGCGTGGTTCAACGAAAATCTGGAGAGCCGCAACTTTTACGTGCCCGGGGTTATCGCGATTCTCGTGATGCTGATTACCCTCATGCTCACGAGCATGGCCGTGGTGCGCGAGAAGGAGATCGGGACCATCGAACAGATCATGGTAACGCCCATTACGCCGTTGGAGTTCATCCTCGGGAAATCGGTTCCTTTCGCCTTGATTGGGTTCGCCGACGTGCTCATCATCACGGCGGTCGCCGTATTCTGGTTTCAGGTGCCGATACGCGGCAACCTGCTGCTTCTGTTCGCGGCGACCGGACTGTATCTCATGACCACACTCGGCATCGGCCTCCTGATTTCCACGGTGAGTCAGACGCAACAGCAGGCCATGATGAGCACGTTCTTCTTCTATTTTCCGGCCGTGCTGCTCTCCGGGTTCATGTTTCCCATTGCCAATATGCCGGTCGTGGTCCAATGGGCCACCTGCCTGAACCCGTTACGATACTTCCTGGTGATCGTACGCGGGATCTTCCTCAAAGGGGTAGGCGTCTCGATTCTGTGGCCACAATTGGCGGCATTGGCGATCATGGGCGCGGCGGTACTTTGGTTTGCTTCACGACGATTTCACAAGACGCTGGTGTAGAATGAGCGATGTTGGCTCTAACCGTGATACAGAGGCAGAGAACCTTGAGAGGACCTGATCATGAATATGGACTCGTCGTCTTTGGAAAGGCTGTCGCCCTGGTGGAAAAACGCCGTCATCCTCGTGATGATTCTCGGTTTCTCCGTACTCATCGGGTTGGCCGTGAAGTCGTACAAGGATGCCCCGCCCATTCCTGACGAAGTCGTGGGGCCCGGCGGAGCCGCAGTCTTCACGGCTGAAGACATTCGGTCGGGCCAGGAGGTATTCCTGAAATACGGCCTGATGGAAAACGGCACGGTCTGGGGACATGGGGCGTATCTTGGCCCGGATTTTTCGGCCAAGTATCTGCATCAACAGACGCTTGATTCTTACGAGTTTCTGGCCAGGCAGAAGTTCGGCGCCGACTGGGGGGGCTTGACGCCTGAACAACAGGACGTGATTCAGGGAGAAGTGGCCAGAGATACTCGCATCAACCGGTATGACGCTGCGAAGGGCGTCCTCACGCTAACCCCGGCCCAAGCCTACAGTTTTGAAAAGCAGCAGGAACAATGGCGTGAGTTCTTCGCTGCTCCCGTCAACAACTTCGGCCTGCCCACGACGTACATCGCGGACCCGAAGGAACTTCGCCAGGTTACAACCTTCTTCTTCTGGACGGCATGGGCCTGTGCCACCAACCGGCCAGGCGAGGTTTTCTCCTATACGAACAACTTCCCATACGACCCCGCCGTCGATAACCTTCCCACACACGGTGCGATTCTGTGGAGCGCATTGAGCCTGATTGCCCTGCTCGGCGGCACGGGTCTCGCCCTGTTCGCCTTTGGCCGCTTCGATTTCCTCGGTTGGCAGGAAAAGGAGCACCGGCATCCGCAACTGCTATCCAGCACGCTGACGGATGGCCAACGGGCGACGCTCAAGTATTTCGCGGTTGCCGCCCTGCTGTTCCTGGGACAATCGCTCATCGGCGGGGCGATAGCCCACTACCGGGCGGAACCCGCCAACTTCTATGGCCTCGACCTCTCAACGCTGTTGCCAAGCAATATTCTGCGGACCTGGCATCTGCAACTGGCCATCTTTTGGGTGGCCACGTGTTTTGTGGCGGGCGGGCTTTGGCTGGCATCGGCCGTTAACCGCAAAGAATCCAAAGGACAGGTCTTCGGCATTCACTTTCTCTTCGCGGCGCTGGTTGTCGTGGTTGTAGGAAGTCTGCTTGGGGAATGGCTTGGCATCAACCGCCTGCTGGGCGGCTTCTGGTTCTGGCTGGGGCATCAAGGCTGGGAATACCTGGACCTTGGGCGGGCCTGGCAGGTGCTGCTGGCAGTTGGGCTGCTGGTCTGGCTTGTGCTCATTGCCCGCGCCGTGTGGCCGGTAAGGAACGACCCGGAAAAGGGGCAAATCGCCTCCCTGTTCCTGTATGCCGCTGTCGGCATTCCTCTGTTCTATGTGCCGGCCATGTTCTTTGCCAGCCGCACCAACTTGACCGTTGTAGACATGTGGCGGTTCTGGATAATCCATCTTTGGGTCGAGGGGTTTTTCGAACTGTTCGTCACGACAATGGTGGCGTTGATGTTCTTTCTGCTCGGCATGGTGTCCCGCACAACGGCCCTGCGGGTCGTCTATCTGGATGCCATCTTGTACCTTGGCTCCGGGATTATCGGTACGGGCCATCACTGGTATTGGACCGGTCAGAGCCACGTTGCGATGGCGTTCTCGGCCGTTTTCTCCGCCCTGGAGGTGGTGCCATTGACGCTGTTGACACTGGATGCCTGGGACTTCATATCGCTGTCCAGCCGCGATTGCGCGGAATGTGGCAAGAAGGTGGCGATACCGCACCGATGGACCTTCTATTTCCTCATGGCAGTCGGTTTCTGGAACTTCCTGGGAGCGGGTGTATTCGGTTTTCTTATCAACCTGCCTATCGTCAGCTACTTCGAGGTGGGTACTCTGTTGACACCGAACCATGGGCATGCAGCCATGATGGGGGTGTTCGGAATGCTGGGCGTGGCGTTGATGGTGTTCGCGTTTCGCGAGGCGTCCACTGACAAAGAATGGCAGCGGATTGGTAAGCTTGTGGGTGTGGCGTTCTTCGGTCTGAACACGGGTTTGCTTCTTATGATAGTCACGAATCTCTTCCCCGGCGGGGTGTATCAGTTGTATGACGTGCTTGCAAACGGGTACTGGCATGCACGGAGTCCCGAGTTCCTGACCAATGGTCTGATGCACACCATCGAATGGCTACGGCTTCCCGCGGATGCCGTCTTTATCGGGCTTGGCTGCGTGCCCCTGGGCTTAGCAGGCCTTTGGGTCTACGCGAAGGCATGGTTTTCCGTCCAACCCGACGAAAGGTGAAGAGCGGTTTTCAAGTTGTGTGGACTGGCGGGCTCTCCGCACTTCGCTGATACACACAGAGCTGATGCGGCAACGCCGGATTCTTTGCTTGAAGCCCCGCGGGGGATTTGAATGCCGCAGCCCAAGAACCAGCGCACGGCCTGATGAATTCAGTCATGTCCAGTCCGGTAACGCGTCCAAAAACGAGGTTCTACGGACCGAGAAGGGTATCAGATGGCGCCGCAACTTAAAGAATTCAGCCAAGAGCCTCACCATTGCAAGTCCTTGCCTGGCGACAAGGACGAATATTCAGGAACACCCCTGTCGAGCAAGGGACGGGGATCGCTTTGCAGCAGCCACATCCCGGAAGGTTCGTAGGCACAAGGGGAGCATAACAAGAGCACTTTGGACAGCCCTGTTGACTATGCTCTTCGCACGGTGTTCAGAGCATGGCCGCACCCGTCCCAGAACGCAAGACACGCCATCCTGCTGCTAGTCACCGTCTTCAGTCTGCGTGGCCGGTCTCCTTAGCCGCTGGAGATCGGCCATGTTCACTCCCCATTGCCATGTGGACGCATGGGGACAGGCGTGCGGGTGTTGTCGGCGGTTGCGGTTGAGCCCTGTCAAATCGAATAATGAGGGGGTAAGGCTATTCTGCGCCGCGGGCAGCTCATGCTGCCGGACGGGACCCGATCCGTGCTGGCAATACTGGCCGTCTTTGGTCATGGAGGTTTCGTAGACTGCCATGCCGACGAATCTTCCTCCGGAGTACTTTGAGGCGGAACGGCGATTCCGCGAAAGCGTATCGGACCGTGAGAAGATCGCTTGTTTGGAGGAACTGCTCGGCACAATTCCCAAACACAAGGGTACGGACAAGCTGCGGGCTGACTATCGTCGCAAGCTTTCCAAGCTCAAGTCCGAGGCAGAAGCTAAGAAAAAGACGGGGCGCCATGCGTCGGCCTATCACGTCGAGAAAGAAGGGCCTGTCCGGGTTGTGGTGGTTGGCGCGCCCAATGTGGGGAAGAGCGCGCTGGTCGCGGCGGTTACGCATGCGGCCCCGAAGGTATCCGAGTACGAGTTCACGACATGGGCGCCGACGCCGGGGATGATGCTCGTGCGGGACATCCAAATCCAACTGGTGGACACCCCGGCGTTAAGCAGGCAGCATGTGGAGCCGGAATTGTTCAACCTGATCCGCAGCGCGGACTTGCTCCTTTTGGTCGTTAGCGTTCAGTCGCAGATCCTCGCTGAGTTGGAAGAATCCCTGGGTTTGTTGGAGGAGTACCGCATTGTCTTGTGTGGCAAGGAAGGGGATGCGCGCTCGTTGGACAAGGGATTCGCGTCTGTCCCGTGCATTGTCCTGGTCAACAAGGTTGATGACGCCGCGTGGGACGAGGAGTTCGGAGCGTTCCGTGAACTGTTTGAAAACGAATGGCCTCTGTTGCCCATTTCCGTGACGGCTTGCCGTAACCTGGAGCAGATGAAAGAGATGGTTTTCCAGCGGCTGGGCATCATGCGTGTCTACTCGAAGGAACCAGGAAAGGCGCCGGAACTCCACGCGCCGTTCGTACTGAAGAAAGGAAGCTCGGTCATGGAGTTTGCCGCCAGAGTGCATAAGGATTTCGTGCTGCACCTGAAGACAGCCCGGGTTTGGGGTGAGGGAGTTCATGACGGCCAAATGGTTGGGCGCGACCATGTGCTGCACGATGGAGATGTGGTTGAATTGCACACGTAACCCGCAGGGGTTGGCGCGTTCCCCGTACGCCCAGTTGAAGTAGAGTATGGGTTCTGGTGAAATTACGGGAGCCGGCCGGATCATAACTTGGTTCCACAGACTGAACTCATGTGCGCGCCGCGAGATGGGAGATTGCCCACGAGACAGTTTGAAACAACCCGATGGAGCGTTGTGCGAGCAGCGGCAACGGGAGGCTCCCAGGCTCGCAGTGCATTGGAGACACTCTGTTCCACTTACTGGCACCCGCTTTACATGTACATCCGCCATCGGGGCAACTCCGCCGAGGACGCGAAGGACCTGATTCAGGAGTTTTTCACACGCTTCCTGGAAAAGGACTACTTGAAAGACGTGGATCAGGCCAGAGGGAAGTTTCGCTCCTTCCTCCTTGCGTCGGTCAACCACTTCCTGGCCAATGAACGAGACCGCGCACGTACCCTCAAACGCGGCGGGGCCGTTACGTTTCTGCCCGTCGATTACGATTCGATTGAGGAGCGATATGCCGGCGCGGCGTCCCAGACCCAGTCCGCGGAACGGTTATTTGAGCGCGCTTGGGCCTTGGCCACGCTTGAATCCACTCTCGCGCGTTTACGGCAAGAGTACACCCAGGCAGGAAAAGGTTCCCTGTTCGAGCGGCTGAAGGGCACGCTGACAGTCCAGGAAGACCGTGCGCCATACCAGGAGATGGGGGCGGAACTCGGCCTCTCTGAGGGGGCAGTAAAGGTAGCCGTCCATCGCCTCCGGCGCCGGTACCGCGACGTGCTTCTGGAAGAGATTGCCGCAACGCTGGCCGAGGGCGAAGGTGTTGACGAAGAATTGTGCGACCTGTTTTCTGCTTTCGGGACCTGAGCGAGTTTTGCCCTCGCGGCGGCGTCCGTTCCCACTGCAATGGGGCGTCGGTTTGTAACCTTCCCGCGCCTTTGCGTCTATACAGAAACGAGGCGCCGTGCCGCCCAACTATGTTGCCGCTTACGAGACCGAGAGGGCGCGGTCAGTTCGGAGTGCCTGAAAGGAGGTTTTCCATGAAACCGCGCGTTCTGGCATCCGTGGCAGTGGTTATCCCGGTTGCCCTTACCCTGCCGGTGATCCTGGTCAAAGTGACGGGATCGAGGGACGAGCAGGCGGGAGCCGGTAATGGGCTTCAACAAGAGTATGGCCGGATTCGGGCATCCAGGGCGCCAAACTTCCTCCCGAACAGGGCCAAAGTAAGATCCAGGAGGCCGTGAAGCTGGCGCAGGAAGCCCCCTCGAACTACCTGATCACCCAGTGGAAAGGCGCGGGGGCCGGCGACAGCGGAGATTCCGTACTGCTTTCGACTATTCGCGGCGCCAATGCCCGCGAGCGCATGGTGGCGAGGTGCCGAGCTGCGGCTGAGGTCCTCGCCCCAAAAGCGCCATTAGCTTCAGCGTCGCATGATTGATTGGCCCACCTTGTGCCCTACGAGGTGCCCGGTTGGCCCGGTGGGATCCCTATGAAGGACAACCCCGCGGCGGCGCGAAGGGTCCCGTCAACTTGCCGTCTACAGCATTAGCGGGAACGGGCGGGCTAATGCCGGCGTTGAGTCCGTGGACGAGAAACAGGCAGGGCGCCAGGGGCATCACCACTGTCAGCGTATCACCATGACCCCTCGCCCGTAACCTTCGGCGCGCGCTGCTTCTATTATAATATTGGGAGCGAGAAGCGCCGCCGATCGGCGGCCTGCGAAAGGAGGCTTTCTATGAGAGACAGGACCGAGCTTGGAATCACCCTGGTGCTCGCACTCCTGGCGGCGGCCTTGCCGCTGGCGTGCAGACCGACAGCGCAGCAGGCTGCCCCCGCATCACCAGACGGCATCGCCGGCACTTACAAACTCGTCTCCGTCGGGGGCAACCCCGTCCCCAAAGAGTCGGGATCGATCACCCTGAACGACAACGGCACCTTGTCGTCGGTTATGGACTGGGGGGTGATGCATTTTGGCGACGGTGGAATCCACAACTTTAGAGGCACGTACGTCAAGCAGGATGCCGGCTACGTTCTGACATGGGAAGGTGCGGGGCAGACCTGGGTGACGATTGACGGTTCGAAACTCACCATGAACAACGAGGGGATGCTTTTCGTTTATGAAAAAGAGGGGCAGGGCGCTGAACCTGCTGCGGCCGGGCAGTCCGCCGCAAGATCTCCGCAAGAGGTGCTGGACCAGTTCCTTGGCACCTGGGACTGTGACGCGACTCTCTACGAGGGGCCTAACGCATCAGGAAGAAGTATTGCCACGCGGAGCACGTTTGCCCGCGTTCTCGGCGGCAGGTTCGTCCAGGAAAACGGCCGGGACTCAGAGAACAACGCCTCAATCACCTTGTATACGTACGATGGGTCCAGCCAGTGCTACCGAAGCTCGTTTTTCTCCTCATCCATTGGCCATCCCGAACCGACTACCGGCCGGTGGAACGAAACGGCCCGCACGCTGGACTGGACCACTTCCGGCAACGGATATACCACAACCATTCAGCACCGGTTTTTCAATGAAAATGCTTGGGAAGCCACGTGTGAGGTCATGGACCCCGCAGGTACCAAGGTATTCCGTGGCGAGTACAAGGTGACACGAGCCAAAGACCCTGCCCCGGTTGTGTTGTCGGAAGCTGGCAACACGGGCGGGCCGCTGCCGGCTGAGCAGAAGGTGCTGGACCCGTTGGTGGGGACATGGCGCCAAGAGACGACCATGCGGAAAGCAAAGTGGTTTCCCGAGGAAAAGCGTACCGCTGGTACATACACGTTCAAGCGCATCCTAGGTGGAAGATACGTGTTGGAAACGGGGGAGGATTCGGAGAGCAGCAGTCTCCTTTTGTACACCTATGACGCACAACGCGGGAGCTACCTGATCTGGAATTTCAACGTGAACAATCAGACTCCCGATGTCCCGGTAAGCGCCCGGTGGAACGAGGCGGGCCGCGTCCTGGAATGTTTTGGTTTCCCTGAAAAAGATGGGCAGAGGACGGCGAGCCAAATGCACCTCGTAAGTAACGACACGATCATAAGCACGTACGGGGTAAAAGACACGGCCGGCGAGACTCTATGCGACATAGAGTTCAAGATGACCCGGATCAGCGGCGAGCAGAAGTGACGGCGGACGATTGGAGGGTACGGTTGTGAACAGAAAGAAGGCGATTTCGTGGCTCTATGGCGAATTTGCCGGACTGGAAGCAGCGGGCATTCTATCCGCCGAGACAATCGAGCAATTGAAGGTCCATTACGGCCCCGTGTCGATGCGGTCCAAGCGGAGCATAGCGCTGCTGCTGTTCAGTGTCCTTGGCGCGGTATCCATCGGCCTAGGCATTATCCTGCTGTTGGCCCACAACTGGAACGCACTGGGACGTCCGGTGCGCACGGTGCTGTCATTTACGCCACTCATGGCGGGCCAAGCCCTCGTATGGTGGACGCTGCTATGCCGTTCGCGGTCAACGCCGTGGCGCGAGGGGAGCGGAGTGTTTCTGGCGTTGGCGGTCGGCGCCTGCATTTCACTGATTAGCCAAACCTATCACATCCAGGGCGACATGAGCACGTTTCTGCTGGCTTGGGTCGTTCTAGGCGGCCCGCTGGTGTACGTGCTTAACGCCACGGCGGTGGCGCTGTTTTACCTGGCGGGCATAACCTGCTGGGCCGCGGCGGTCCAGTTTGAACACAGCCAGGCGCTTTTGTTCTGGCCGCTGGCGGCGTTTCTCGCGCCCCACATTTGGCAGGCGTTTAAGAACAATCCCGAAGGGCCGCGGGTGCAATTGTTGTCGTGGGGTCTGTGCGTGGCCCTGCCGTTTGCGACGGGATTTGTCCTGGAGCGCACGATGCCGGGGCTGTGG
>DAOLNV010000099.1 GCA_035416745.1 Candidatus Hydrogenedentota bacterium
TTTTGGAGACCTGGCGGTCGAAAGAGTGGCTGGGTCGGGAGACCCCGCCACAGCGGAGAGACCCTGCCACAGCGGGGGAGCCACAGCGGGTGTAGTCAAGGCGTGTTGAACAATCGGGTTCAGTCGAGTGCCGCCCTCCATGTGGTTGGCTTTAACGGATAGGTGGAGAGGCGATCAGGAGGAAAACGGGCAAGCGTGCTTGCTCACGCATGAATTTGAGGGATATTGTTGTGCAGGCGGCGCTGGGTCCTTGCCGGGGATCGTTTCGGAGAGGGGCGGGTAGCGTTCGAGGACGCGTGCCAGGAGGGCAAGCAATGACATTGCATGGTGTCGTGATGGCGGCGGCGGTGTTGGCCACCCTGACAGCGGGGGCTGCGGAGGAAAGATGGGTTCTCTCGACGTCCGACACGCGGATCGGGCTCGAGGTGGCGGAGGGAGTCGTTCTCGTTCGTAAACTGGAGAGTTCAGGCATTTCGCACAATTGGGCGGGAGACGGGATGGCCGTGCCTTTGATGGCCACGGTGTGGGTTGCTGACGAGCTGCAGCAGGTACGTTGGGCATTTGTCGACGCTTCTCTGACGGAGGATGGGTCGATGCTCACGTTGACATTTCACAACGAGCGCCCGCGAATGGTCCTCAAGTCCGTCTGGCGGGCCCGGCCGGGGCCCGGCCCTGTGGAACACTGGCTTGCGCTGGAGAACCGGTCGGACACACGCATCACCGTCTCGCACCAGGATAGCTTGTCGCTTGAGGGACTGACTCCCGGCGCAGACTCCGCGGTGTGGTGGATCAGGCGCGGCGGCAGCAACGCAAGCACGCAAGGGGGGACGTATGTGGAACCGTTAACGCCCCAACTTGACCTGAATCTGGAGAGCAACTGCGACGACGGGGCCAGTCCGGTGCCGTGGCTGGCCGTGCAGTGCGGAGACGCGCACGGTCTCTATGTCGGCTGGGAGTTCTCTGGACTGGGCCGCGTTGCGGCACGGGCGGGTGAAGACGGCGCCACGCTGAATCTCGCTATCGGTCTCATGCCCGACTTCAAGACTGATGTTGCGCCGGGCGAGGTTTTCGAGGTCCCCCCGGCGTTTGCCGGGTGCTATTCGGGGGATATCGATGCGGGCGCCTATTCGCTTCACCAATGGATTCTGGCGTATCTGCGTCCGCCGGTTTCCGAAGGCATTCCTGACCCGATCCTTGCCTACAACCTCTATTTAGACGCAGGCGGGACGCGTGCGCGCGAGGCGGATGTTGTCCGGAGCGCGGAATTCTGCCGCGAAATCGGGTTCGAGGCGTTCATGCCCGACGCGATGTGGTTCCCGGCGTGCGGCGACTGGCGCTGGGATCCGAACCGGTTTCCCAAGGGGGCAAATCCGGTTGCCGACTATGTTCACGCATCGGGCATGCGGTTCGCCCTCTGGTGCGCATGGACAAACGGCGGCGTTTCGGAGGATCCGGGGGCATTGAGCGTGCGGGGGCCAGCCGGTCACCCGGACTGGTTCGACTCGGATTTCGCGGCCGACTGGCAGCCGGCCGCGTTCTCCGGAGGACGAGTCTGTCTTGCCTGTCCCGAGGCCCGCGAGTGGGCGACAGCAAAAACGCAATGGCTGGTTTCGCATCACAAGCTGGACTATCTGAAACACGATTGCGGGCCCATCGTGACGCATTGCTCCAAGACGACGCACCGGCATGGCTATGGCGTGGATACCAGCTACTGGGCCACGATGGGGTATTACCATGTCCAGGAGCAGTTGCGAAAGGCCTTCCCTGACATCCTTCTCGAGAACTGTTCCGGCGGCGGGCATATCAAGGATTTCGGCATTATCCAGCACACCCACTACACGGTGACGACCGACACGCTCTCCAACCTTCCGGACCGTCAGAGCATTTACGACTCGACGTTCGCATTCCCGCCGGTGTTGCTCCAAGCCTACACCTACGAGCGTTTCTACCAGGTTCCGGGAGACGAGCCCGGCTCGTACTTGTGGCGCAGCGCCATGATGGGGGCATGGCAGATCGATCCCACAAACACGCGCATCTGGACCGAGGATGAGGCAGCGTCAGCGCGACGCGACGCGCAGATATACAAGGGCTGGGTCCGTCCCATGTTAAAGGATGCTAAAGTCCATCATATCCTGCCGCGCCCGGACGGTATTCACTGGGACGGCATGTTCTACTGGTCGCCCAGCTTCAAACGGGGAACGCTGTACATTTTCCGTCCCGACGCGCAAGACGAAAGTATGGGGGTTCGCTTGAAAGGCCTGGATGATAGCCGAACTTATTGGGTGTGGAGCGAAGACGGCTCGGTCAAGGCTGGCGTGCACACTGGCGCCGATTTGATGGGGGTGGGCCTTTCCGTTGTCCTCCCAACCCGGTTCAGTTGCGATTTGGCCTATGTCCGGGACGCGGCGCTTGGCAAACCTTCGGGTCTCGAACCGCCGGGGGCTTTCCGGTTGGGAGAGGTTCGCCCGGAGAGCGACGCGTTTCAAGCTTCGGCCGAAGTCACGTGGACGGCCAGTGCGAATGCCCACAGCTACCGCATAACCGTCGCACGTGACGCCGAATTCAAGGAGGTTCTCGCGGACAAGAGAGTTATTGGCCAGTCTGCTCGATTCTCGAACCTTCCGCCGGACACGCTCTTGTTCTGGGCGGCGGAAGCCATCGGCTGGGGGGGCCGGCAGCCGCACGAGGGAGCATGCGGCTCTTTCACGACGTCCCCGTTGGCCGAGTTGCCGGGCGTGAGGTTCGTTTCAGACATGCCATGGGAGCGCGCCACGGCGGGCGCCAATAACACTGTGCACCGGGACACCAACTACTCCGGCCTCAAGATAGCCATCGGAGGAAGAGTCTTTCCGAAAGGCGTCTGGACACATTCCTTCGATGATGCGACACCCGCAGATCTCGCAGTAGGAATCGCGGGCGCAGGATTTGGGAGGTTTGTGGCCGATGCGGGCGTCGAAGACAGCGCCGGCGGGGGAAGCTTACAGTTCCAGGTGTTGCTGGACAACGCGCTTGCAGCGGAAAGTCCCGTCATGAAGCATGGCGACATCCATCATTTTGATGTGGACCTGTCTGGCGTGGCAGAGATTACTCTGCGGGTAATGAACGGCGGCGATGGCTATACATGCGACCACGCCGCGTGGGGTATGGCCAGGTTCATCAGCGCCGGGGTCTCGGACCCTTTGCAGGAATAGAACCGTATCGGCTGCATGCTATTCCTGTTTGGAAGCTTTGAAGGAAGTGTTGTTCTCGCTGGGAGGCCCAATTCCTCTGGCCGCCTGCCTCTTGACGGCCGGGCACAATAGGTCCATGATACTGACAATAGTGCGTTTTGTGTTGTGAGGAGGGCCGGCGGGGTATCCCCCAGAATCCAATACGAACAAAGGAGGCCTTGGCCGGAAGACAAGGAGGAGGCAGCCATGAGCCGTAGAGGTTTTACTCTTATTGAACTCCTGGTCGTCATCGCTATCATCGGAATACTGGCGGCGATTCTGTTGCCGGCGCTGGCACGTGCGCGCGAGGCCGCGCGCCGGGCAAGCTGCCAAAACAATCTGAAGCAAATGGGACTCGTATTCAAGATGTACGCGAGTGAATCACGGGGAGAAAAGTATCCGCCGGTGCGCCATCGCGCCGGAGACGACTGCTCGATAACGCTGGGCAACCTGGGAGGCGAGAACCGGACGGACCTGCTATGGTGTCCGAACGGCCCATCGATTTACCCCGAGTACCTCACGGACCTGAATGTGTTGTTGTGTCCATCGGATCCCGATTCGAGTCTGGTCGTGAGCGAGGGGGATTGGCATTGCGGACAGGATCCCGCGCAGCCGGTTTGCCCGTGCAACGTTTACCCGGCAAGTTATTTCTATTACGGGCTGGCGTTCGCTCCCAAGCATTACCTGCAGGCGCCCTGGCAGAACTACGTGAACAGTACGGCCGTCGGCCTGGCGGGGATCGTGACCTGGATTGACATGGGGTTTGTCACGGAATTCGCGGCTCTCACCGGCGACATGGGTGACGGCGTCGATGAAGCGTTCGAACGCGACCTCTCGTTCACGCACAGCACACTGGGGCCGCTCACCTGCTACCGGTTGCGCGAGGGCATCGAGCGGTTCTTCATCACGGACATCAACAATCCCGCGTCCAGCACACTGGCACAAAGCGAACTGGCGGTGATGCACGACGAGACGGCTTCGCGAAATTCCCGGCCGCCGCTCGTGGCGTTCAATCACATTCCGGGCGGAGGAAATGTGCTTTACATGGATGGACACGTCGAGTTCATTCGCTACCCCGGCAGCTGGCCGATCTGCAGCACTTGGGCAACGATCTTCGGCGAGTGGGTCGATTTCGTGTCGCTGTTCCCGTAAGACATTGCGTATCGCGTACAGAGCGTTTGGGGCATTTCTCAGGATCGCCGGGCCGGCGCCCGGCGGTCTTCTGTTTGCTGTCGAGCTGGCGCCCGGCGAATGCAGGTACCCTATCTCCTTAACTTGTTGAGATATCCGGCTAATACTGACAAACAACCTGTTGATGGCCTTGCGGCTGTGAAAGCACAACGGTTTCCATTTCCATAACAGCAGGCTCACCGTTGACCGTGACCATTTGGGGAGCGTTCCGGCTGGGATGGCGCAGTACAACGCGCAGTTCCACCGGCGCGCCGCCCGCCGGGGGGTCGATGTCAATCACGACAGCTTTTTCCGAGGCCTGGGTACGCAGGGCCATTTTTCCGTAATAGGTGGGGGCGTTTTCGATGGAGATCGATTGGCCGGAAACGAACCAGCGGCGCGGACAGCCTCGAAGCAGCCAGAGCACGCCCTGGTCCTGGTCGTCGATGACCATTCGCCGCAACATGTCGAGGAGGCGGCCATTACCCGAAGCATTCGGCTGGAACGGCGCGTAGTTGGCGTCGCTGACGTGGATGCGTTCGACCGTCTGATAGCAGTCTTGCGAAAGCCCGTAGGCCAGATTCGAGTACAAGACGAGCAGGGCTTTTTCGAGTTCGCCCCGGGCCAGAAAGTTCTGGAAATAGCCGCGCTCCGAGCTATTGACATACCAGTAGGGGTTCCGCTTCCCTAACTCTCTGGGTTCGTCCATCCGGTTCGTCAAGCCAATCATGGTGCCCCATGTCCGCTCAAGGTAGTCGAACATTGCGCTAAAACGTTCGTCGTTGCGGGCATCCAGCAATCCCGTCGCAAACATGCAACTTGGCCCGTCAGCCCACCACAGTCCCCCGTGTTCGCCTTCGCTCGCGGCAACCAGGTTAGGGATAAAGGGCAAACCAGTTTGGGGGTCGTCATATTGGGCTTTGGCCACTGCCTCGAGCAAGCAATCCCGGTACTCGGCCGCTTCCTGAGTCATACGTTCGGCCTCGGGCAACCCTGCCTCATGGAAGGCAGCGGCCATCTCCGTCATGCCTTTCCAAGTGAAAACATCAGAGAAGAAGAAATAGTGCCACCCCTCCCAGTCGTGAACGCGCCCCCGGGGCATCAGCCCGTAGTAAGGAACCTTCGCGCCGGTATCCGTGAACTGCCGCGTGCGTGCGCGTTCACCTTGAATCCAATCCCAAGCCGCCAGGATGCTCGCCTTGTTGTCGTTCAGCCAGACCGTGTCTCCCGAGTAGCGGTACTTGGCGGCCATTGCCCAAAGGATGGACCCGGTCTCGCAGGTCCAGCGCAGCAGGAAGTTGCCGGTGTAGCATCCATGGGCGGACTGTGTTTCGCCCTCTGGTTTCCGGCCCGGCTCGGCATACGGGCCAACACTCGACTGGCGTTCGGTGAAAAACCGGAGCGCCGGCTCGAGTTCCTGGTGATAGCCTGCCGCGCACATGGGCACGATCATGTGGGCGCACTCCCAGGGCCACACACCTTCCCACATGGGCGACTGAAAGGGTTCGTGCCACGGCCGCTCGGGATTTTTCCGGAGATTGTTGAGGCAGGATAGGAGCAGGTGCCGATAGAGGTCGTTCAAGCGGGGTTCCGGCGTAGTGAGTTTCATACCGGGTTCGAGGCCCTTGTCCCAATAGGTTTCGGCGCGCTCGAGCGCCGCCTCAAACGAGGTGTCGCGGAGCAGGCTGGCGTTCCTGGCCGGGAAAAAATCCGGCGCTCCCGCTATGGCCAGGTCGAGCGTTGCTGTCTCTCCCGGCTGCAACTCGAGGGTGAACTGCACGACGTTGCGAAGCAGTTCGGGGAGAAGCGGGTCCGCCGTATGAGTCGCAAACTCAGGAAACGCTTCGACTTGGACGGCGGAACCGGTTCGATATGCCAGCACGGCCTTGTCGCCCACGAACACCGTCGCCTGGTCCACTCGGATGTCAAGCGGCGGTTCGAGCCATCGTGACGCGGAGGCGAGAAACGGCCCGTAATTGGGATTTTGCGTTCCGTGCATCCGGCCAATAAGGACATAGAGCGGCACACGGCGCACTTGGCCACCGGGATTACGCAGAACCGTTCGGACCACGGCCACCTGCGGCTCGAGTCCGGTGACGGTTTCTTCGTCAGTTGGCAATATCGCCAATGCGGTCTGGTTCACCACGCAGGAGGCCGTTTTCCATTCGCTCTCGACTATCGGCTGGTAGCCTTTGTGCAGGCTGCGCGTGACCGCATACATGTCGGGCAACTGGAACGGCTCGCCGCATGCGAAGCCGAGACCGAACGCATCGTTGGCCCTTCCCAAGGCAACGGACAGGTCCGGCTGGACATGAATGATGTCCGAGGAGTACCGCGCCTGGATGGGTACCCGCTTGGTCATGGGGGCGGCCATCCCGGCGAGTTCGTCCCAGGTCACCTCGACGCCTTGTTGGGCGACCCCGTCAAGCGTGGGGGCTTCGAGGAACCGCTCCCACGCGCTGGTGTAGGCGGGGCTGGCCTGCTCGCGGGATTGGCGGTTGCGTTCGATGGCTTTTGCGTCTTCGCGTGCTGCTTGCCGGACCAGTTCGAAGTCCGGCGCGTCAACGGTGGCCGACAGCGTCAGGTCGTCGATAGCGGCGTCGGCCTCGTGTCCGTCCTGCACTCCCATCCAGCGGGTAACGCAAGGGAGTGAACCTACGTAGAACGCTTCGGGTTTCTGGGGCAAGCCTCCCGCGCCGTGCAACCGGTGCCGGAGCTGTCCGTCCACGTAAAGGGCGCGGCATTGCGCTGCCTGGTCCCAGCACACCATCAGGTGATGCCATTGTCCCGCGCGCCAATCCACCTTCGCGGCGAGTCCCTCGATAGCGCCATCTCCTCCGAAATAGACCACTCCTGGCCCGTCGCCGCCAAGGAAGCCCAGAACAATCCTGCCGCCGCCGTCCGGATTGGTGATTCCCCAGAAGAACCGGTCGCCAAATGCGTTGACGCTGTCCCAATCAGGTCTGACCCACAGGGAAAGCGTTCCCTGGTTCGGGTCAAAGTGAGGCGCGGCCGGATAGGTCAGCACCGCGCCCTCGGGAAACTCGGCGGCTTGGCCGGTTCGGCCCGGCGTAAGGCGCACGCCCGTGTTCGTGAGCGGCTCGGCGCCGTCATCCGCTGCCACACCGGCATCAAAGGAAAGCCGCAGCGGCGCCCCGGGCGTCTGGGCTACCGCCGCGGTCTCAAACGCAGCTACCAACGCAATCAGAAAAGACATCCATTGACTCCTCAACCGGCGGAGCGCGTGCGCGCCTTGTCCTCAGATTTCACTCAGACCGCGATGATAACAGTTTGTCCGCCCAGAAATACCCATTTGCTCTGGCATAGGCCCCCACCGCGGGCTTCGACAGGCCCGATGAGACCCGGCGTTGTAAGTTAGCCGCCGCGATAAGGTCTCCGCCCCGCCTACTCCGCACTCCTGTGACCAAACGCGTCTCGGAGGCAATTTGCGGATTAGCAGAGGCACAAGCGATGCCGGTTTGACTGGCGCAAGGGGTGCAACGCATAGTTCTTTTGCAGCGTGCAGATTCCGCAAGGTGCGCTCATTGACCGGGGATGAGGGTTTGAATCCGACTGCTGCAAGAGAACGGCTGCGTTCAGGAGGAATTATGAATAGTGCGGTATTGGCGGTGATGGGATGTGTGACCATTCTTGGGCAAGCGACGGATGCCGCGCCGGAGACGGGGGCCCGCCAGGGCGTGACGCTCTACGTGTCAAAACTGGGCAACAACACGGATGGCCTTTCGTGGGAGACGGCTTTCAACACGATTCAGGCCGCGCTGAGCGCCGTTCCTGACGACAAAGGCGGGCACCGCATCATCGTGCGGCCGGACACCTACATGGAGGCGATGTTGTCGCCGGCTTTCAGCGGCGCCGCAGGAGCGTACAATGAACTCATTGGCGACGCGGACGGCACTCTCGGTTCAGGGACTTCCGGCCACGTGGTCATCGATTCCGGCGACCCCGGCGCCGGATTCAAGAGCTACGACTGGTGGTCGACGATTCGGGCCACGTCTCAAGGCTGGTCACCCGAGCACACCGACCCGACGTTTTCGGCCATTATCTGGGACCGTTGGGTCCTGCGGAATCTCTACGCGACCGGCAGCGACGCCGGCCTCTTCTGGGATTGCACCAACCGTATAGAGCCGTTCACGATAGTTGTCGAGGACTGTGTGGGGATAGGGCGCGCGTTTGGCGGAGGCGTTGCGAGTTGCCTGTCGCGGCCCGACGAACCTATCGTGTTTCGCCGGTGCAATCTGTGGTCGCTCGACATGTGGGGCGATACGGCGGGCGGCTACGTGCGCATCGAAAACCCAAGCATGCCCGAACGTGCTGACGTGGTCTTCGAGGACTGCACGCTAGTGAGCCCGCAGTGCGCGTTGAAGGGTGGTAATTACGGGTTCCACACCTATATGCGCATCAAGGTTGAGCGGTGCCGCCTCGTGGCGCTGAATTTCTCGCAACCTGTTGGCACGCCCACGGACGGCATCATCCAGAGCGTACAGAACGGCAAGTACTTGCACGTAGACATGACCGACACCACCCTCATGGGATACAAGGTCTTCGGGGTCAAAGTCGACAAGGATTCCGAAGGCGCGATCGGATACACGGCCAAGGGCGCGGTCCAGGCATATGTTCAGTTCCAGCAAGGCATGCCGAAGGGCGTCCACCGCCTTCAACAGTGGCCGGTCGACGTGTTCCAGGCGATCGCGCCCCCTCCCCCGCTGTCCAGCAAGCCAATGATGATGAGCGTCGAGACGGTGGTCGAGAACATGTGCGAATTGTCGCCGGTAATCTGGAATGGACGTCTTTGTCACATGGAATGTGTCCGTCCGGGCAGCGGCGGCGTGAAGGAGGACTATTACCTGCTTGTCAAAGACGCGGAGACGGGCGATATTCTGGCAAAGTTCGCGGAGGGATACAGTCTCGCCTCGGCTTTTGTGCATGAGGGGATCTTCTACGCATTCGCATCGCGTTTCGAAAACGACACTTGGAATGATGTAACGATGTTCAAGTCGCGGGACCTTGCGAACTGGGAATCGAAGGTCGTCATCACGCAGGAAAACGAGAACCTTTTCAACAGCTCGGTTTGCGAGGGGCCGGACGGATTTGTGATGGCCTACGAATCGAACGAGCCGGCGTATCCGGCCTTTACGACCAAGTTTGCGCGGTCCAAGGACCTCGAGACGTGGACCAAGCTCCCCGATTCGACGTTTGGGACGAACCGTTATACGGCGTGCCCGTGTGTCCGGTTCGTGAACGGGTTCTACTATGTCCTGTACCTCGAGAACCGCCGCCCGCGTCACTATTTTGAGACGTACGTCACGCGCTCGAAGGACCTCGAGCATTGGGAACTGAGCGCGGCGAATCCCGTCCTCGCCCCCAAAACCCTCGACGAAAGCATCAACACTTCGGACCCGGACATCATCGAGCTTGACGGCAAGACTTACCTTTACTACTCGGCGGGCGATCAGCTCACGTGGATGAACATCAAGCGCGGGATGTATCCGTGCTCGATGCAGAAACTTTTCGAGGGGTGGTTCGCCACGCCCGGGATTCCCGACTGGGGTTCGATACTGAACCACAGGGCGCGCGTCGAAAAGGAGCAGGCTGCCGCCGCACAGAAGGCGGCGGAGGATGAAGCCCGCGCCGCCCGGGTGCAATGGTTTCGCGACGCCAAATTCGGCATGTTCGTGCACTGGGGCCCTTTCGCGGTGCACAGCAGCGATCCGAACGCAACGTACGACTATTTCGACATGAAGACGGACAGGGAGGCGCGGGCGGATTTCAAGAAGTACGCCCAACAGTTCAATTCCAAGTCGTTTGATGCGGCTGAATGGATGGAGACCGCGAAGAACGCGGGCGCGAAGTACGTCGTGTTCACGTCGAAACACCACGATGGCTACACCATGTTCGACAGCGCGCTGACGGATTACGACAGCGCGGATTACCCGCCAAAAGCCGACTACGTGCGCCAGTTGGTCGATGCAGCCCGTGCAGCCGGCCTCAAGATTGGATTTTACTACTCGATACTTGACTGGGATCAGCCCAGCTACACGGCTGACCTCCCCGCGTTCGTAAACGATTACCTGTTTGGGCAGGTGCGTGAACTGTGCACAAACTACGGGCCCATCGACTGTGTCTGGTTCGATGGCGAATGGGACCATCCGGCCAGCACGTGGCGCGCGCCCGAACTGACCGCCATGATCCGCGAACTACAACCGGCTGCCCTCATCAACGATCGGCTCGGTCTGGGAGAACGCGGGGTGACCCGCCTCTGCGATTTCTACACTCGTGAGCAACCGTCGGAAGTGAACGTCGCGATGGGTTTTGAGCGCGAGAAACCATTTCCCTGGGAAGCATGCGTGACCATCGGCGACTACTGGCAGTTCTCCATCAAGGACACGAGGTTCAAGAGTCCGCAAGAACTCGTGCGGGTCCTTGTTGACGTTGTGAGCCGGGGCGGAAACCTGTTGTTGAACGTCGGGCCAACGCCTGATGGCGTGATCCCCGATGCTCTCACGGAACGTCTCATGGCGATAGGCGCCTGGCTCGAGGTGAACGGTGAGGGAATCTATGGAACTTCGGGGTCGCCTTTCGGGCCGCTTCCCGCAGGCGAGGGAGGCGCCGCGCCGAAATGCACCACCAAGGGGGCGCGCCTCTATGTTCACCTGGAATCGCGTCCCGGCGATAGACTGGCGTTGCCGGGACTCCAGAACGGCATCATCTCGGCCCGTTTCCTGAGAACCGGCGCCGCGGTCGAGTTCGACAACGCCGCAAAGACGATCACGTTACCGAAAGACTTGCCCGACGATATCATGACCACGATCGAGATCGAGCTGGACGGCGAACCGCGCATCGAGTGACTTGGCCGATTGACCAGGCAACGATGGTGAATGGAATGGAGCACCGGGTATGATTGCGAGCAGGCGTGTTCGCGCGTACAAGGTCTGAGAGGGGCGCAATCGAACACAGGGAGAACGCACACATCATGGAAAAGAGACTTTGGCCCGTAATGATCGCATGCATGGTAAGCATGGCGGCCCTGGCACAGCCCGAGAGCGGGCGCCAAGGCGTCACGATCTACATATCCAAACTGGGCGACAACTCGGACGGCTCGTCGTGGGAGAGGGCGTTTCACACCATTCAGGCGGGCTTGTCGGCGGTTCCGGACGACAAAGGCGGCCACCGGGTCGTGATTCGGCCCGATACATATGCCGAGGCCAATCTGGACCCGGCGTTCAAGGGAGCGCCCGGGGCATACAACACGCTGATCGGCGATTTTGATGGCAGCCTGGGTTCGGGTGCGACGGGCTGGGCTGTCATCGACTCCGGCGCTCCCGAAGTCATCGTGCGGACCGACCCGGACAGCCGCGCGGGAAATCCGTATTGGAAATTGCTGAACGAGGGCGAGCCGAAAAACGAGTGGGGATTCAAGAGCATTGACTGGTGGGGTACCGGCTTGTGCTCGCCGACGCATTCCTGCATCCTCTGGGACCGGTGGGTTCTCAAGAATCTGTATACGGCCGGGGCTGAAGGGGCGGGATGGGACCTTACCATCGACAAGGGCGCTGAGTTCACCGCCGTTGCCGAGCATTGCGTCGCCATAGGCCGGTTTTCGGGGTTTTGCGTGGGCGCATTTGTGGGCAGGCCTGACGAACCGGTCGTGATTCGGGATAGCTACTCGATGTGCCTCGACTGGTGGGGTGATGCAGCCGGGATATACATCCGCGCAGAAAACCCACAGCCGAACGACTATCCCGACGTTGTCATCGAGAACTGCACCCTTGTGGGCCCCGACAACGCGCTTCAGGTGGGCAATCCGGGGTTCGAGGGATACACGCGCGTTCATCTCAAGGATTGCCGGCTATTCTCGCTGAACTTTTCGCAACCACACGGCCAGCCTTCCACGGGCGTGATTTACCACACGCTGGACGGCAAACTGCTGCACGTGGAATTGGAGAACTGCCTGTTGTCGGGGTTCAAGATTTTCGGCAGCGGCGGCAAACAGTTCGGTTGCGGCGAACGCCCGGAGGGCGGACCCATCTCGTACTCGCTCAAGGGTAATGTGCGGGCGTACGTGCATTACACACAGCCCGTGCCGGAAGGCATGGAACGGTTGCGTTTCTGGCCGGTGGCGGATTTCGAGCATGTACTCCCGCCGGAGTGTCACAATCCCAAACAGTAATTCCGGTGAGAATCAGACATAGGAGGCGGCCATGAAACCTGTCCAGACCTCGTTGCGCACATTGGCGTTGTTGGGCTTGGCGATGACCGGCATCTTCGGGACCGGCGGCGCGGAGGCTCAAGCGCCTCAGCCTGCGAACCCATACGCGGTGCCGAACCCGGTTTTGATTAAGGCCCCTTTCACGTTTTCGGGCATGCGGATGGAAAACACGCCCGTGATCTTCCAAGGCCGGCCGTTGCTGGTCCAGAACTACCGTTCCGGCGAGGTCAAGGCGGCGGGGTTCTATCTGTTTGTCGAAGATCTGCTCACCAGCCAGGAACTTTCGCGATTCGGCGAGACGTTCTCCTTCGTGAGCGCCTTCGTGAATGGAGACGAATTGAACGTTTTCGCTACCGAGAATACCGATGACGACTGGACTCACGACATCTACCGGTTCACGTCAACCGATCTGAAGAGCTGGACCAAAGAGCTCGTGATCAAGCGCCACGAAGGCGAACACCTCTTCAATGCCTCCGTGTGCAAGGATGACCAAGGGTATGTCATAGCGTTCGAGTCGAATATGCCGGTGCAGTGGAGTTTCAGATTCGCGAGATCACAAGACCTTTCAAAGTGGGAAGAGGTCGAAGGCATCCAGTTCTCTGACCTGGCTGAGCAGACCGCGTGCGCAAACCCCTGCATCCGGTATTTCGCGCCCTATTACTATGTAATCTACGGCGCGTGGCGCTGGAAAGGGCCGGGAGTCTGGTATGAGTACGCTCTCGATTCGACGAAGTACATCACTCTGATCGCGCGTTCGAAAGACCTCGCAACCTGGGAGTTGAGTCCCACCAGGTACCCGATGCTGGACGTGGCGCCGGGCGAGGGCATCAACAACACCGATGCGGACCTGTTTGAATTCGAGGGAAGCACCTACGTGTATTACGCCAACGGCAACCAGCAGGAGTGGTCGAACATCCGCGTTGCCATGCATCCTGGACCCTTGAAGGCCTTTCTCGAAAGCTACTTCCCGGAAGGCGTGACCAAGATCACGTTCGACGCAAGACAGGGAAAATACACGTACCCCGAGAAATAGCGGCCCTCCGGCGAAGACCGGCAACAAGGGAGCAGCTTGACAGCCTTCGAGGACAGACACATACTGAGCGAAGTGGGCCCTTGACCTGCGGTTCGGGCGGCGTGGCAGGTATGGCGAGGCGTTGAATAGTCTTTCGGAGCGGATTTCCGCGGCTATTCGTTTTGGGGCCTGCCTTGCACCGGCCCTGGAGGGAAGGCTGTCATGCGGTGCTTGTCTCGTGTGCTCGTGTGCGCGTTTCCGATTCTCTGTGCCGCTTTACTCAGCGGATGCCCCAATTTGCCCCCAGCGCACTTCAGCGTAGAGCCGGAAGCCGTCGAGATCATCATCGGCGGGGACGTCTCGCTGTCCGTTACGTCCGATGACTCTGAAGACACGTCTGTACTGTGCGTATCAAGCAACCCAAGGGTGGTTCGGGGGGATTCGACGGCGAAGGCGTATGGACTCGGCCTCGGAACGGCGAAACTGACTGTGAAGGGCACTCACAGCGGCGAGAGCGTGACGATCGACGTGACGGTCGTCGCGCCCCCGGACTTCAACATGAGCCTGCCTGCGGACCCCGCGCTGTGCGAGCCCACTCTGGAATGCACGGCGGCGATGTCTTCAGTGAATTGCACCTTGAACTTCAGCGGGATCGCGGCGGAGATCGTGGCTTACCAGCAGACGCTGTACCATCGTCTCCTGCTGATGGGGGCGGAACGCATCCAGACTCCGGGCATGCCGGAACTGCCGGTCTATACGCTCCACGTGGCCATACCCGTGGACATCAAGACCGGCAAGCGCGCCGCCTGGAATATTACGGTCACGCCGGAGCTGGAACAGACCATCAGCGGCATCCTCGTGTATCCCGCGCAGCCGGCCCCGTGGCTTGAGGATTCCGAGGAATTGAAGGAAGAACAGACGCGCCCGGAATTCGTATACGACAAGATCGTCTACGGGTCTTCGGATCCGTTCCCCGAGTGGACCTATCAGGAGGAAGCATCTCAGGTTGGAAATCTCCATGTCCTGAGCATTCGAGTTTCCCCCATTCGTTTCGTTCCGAAGGCGCGGGAACTTGTGCTGGCGCGCCGCCTGCGGGTCGACGTGAGTTTTTCGGGTATTCCTTCGCCAATGTTGCCGGGAGTACTCGGGGATTTCACGGCAATCCAAGCGCCGGGCGCGGAGGAGTGGCTGGCGAACGAGATGCTGAACCGCGAGATGATTCCCGTGATCACCGCAGACGATCTTTCACGGTCACTCGCTTCAATGGACAGGGTCCTTGTGCACGACGAGGCATTTGAATTGCTCATCATCACCCGGCCCGACCTGTACAGCGAGGCGCGCCGTCTTGCGCTTCACCGTCAGGACACGGGAACCCGGACCTATCTCGCATCGCTGGACGATGACGATTATCCCGATGCGGAATCTATCCGGGAGTTCGTGATTGCGCTTGACGAGTCGAACCGCCTGCCGCTGTACGTGGCGCCGGGCCCCGCGGCGATGTCGGCGATACTGCTCTTCGGCGACGCGGAACTCATCCCGCCGCACCAGGGCATGAACGTGCGGGGCGCGCCAGACCCGACGGGTCTGCTGGACTACGTCGTAACGGTAGGAACAGACCTGCCGTATGCGGCGATTCGCGGGGACGACCAACAGCCCGATGTCGCCATCGGCCGTATTTCCGTGGACACACCGGATGAGGCCGGCGCGGTGGTAGACAAGATTCTGCGCTACGAGCAGCGCCCGGCCGCTGAGATCCCTGGATACGCCGAGACGTACTCCTATTTTGACGACGTGGTCTGGCCAGCGGCGATACTCTTCTCCAGGCTCGAACTGGAACAAGGCAGCACGACGGTCTTCGGCTCGGGCGTTGGCTTCACGGGGATGGTGCTTCCCGGAGACTACCTCCAGGTACTCACAAGCGGGCTTCCGGATCCGCCCTGGATGGAGGTGGCTTCGGTCATCAGCGACACGGAGCTGGCACTGGTCAACCCCTATGACCGCCCGCCCAACAGCGAGGGCGACTACGGAATCATCGGCCAGAGAGACGGCCAGGATGACTGGGAGTTCTTCGTCGGGGCTGAGCGCGTACGCGAGTTTCTTTCAGACCGGGGCGTAACCGTGCGGTTCGGCTACACGCGCAGCGGCGGTCCTCAACCCGTCGCGGACTTCTATGGCGACCCTCTGGCGCCGGACCTGGCCGCCTACGGCTGGAATGCGGCCGCGGCGGACATCCAGGCCAACTGGAGCGAGGGCGTCGAGGGGATCATCGTCCACACCGACCACGGTCACATTTTCGGGTGGGGACATCCCGCGTTTCGGGCCGGAGATCCGGAATCGGAAAATCCGGGAGACATTATCCCGATGGTGGACCCCGAAACGGCATGGTACCCCATTGTTTTCAGCATGAACTGTGACTCGGGCTGGTTCGACAACGAGACTGACAAGGTTCGATTCGGCTTCGGGCTCACCGAGATTCCACAGACCGGCCCGAATGCCGAATGTTTCTGTGAACGGACTTTGCGCTATCCCGGCGGCGGCGCGGTCGCGCTCGTAGGGGCCTGCCGGGGCGGGGACGCTGACGCCAATGACCGCCTGCTCGATGGCCTTTTTGCGGCGTTGTACCCGGACTATGCGGAGGGCAGCATCAGCCCCTGGAAAGTGCGTCCCGAATTCGACCGGCTGGGGGCGGCATTCCGTTGGGCCATGTTTCACCAGCGCCACTGGCTTGGCACCGATGTCGTCCGCGCTGACTACAACGAGCAGATTTACCACCTTCATGGCGATCCCATGCTCATGATGCGCCTGCCGGGGTCGTAGCGGGCAGTTCGAATTGGATACAATGAAGGGTAGTGCACCGGCGCCGCCTGTGCACCGTGTGGAATCTTGTTCCTAGGGGGTCCTGTGTCTGGTAGAATACTGCGGTGCGTTATCAAGGCGCGTTTGGGCTCTCTAACGATTAAGGGGGTATTACGCCTGCTATGAACATGCAAATACTTGACTGGATAGTCTTGGGTGGCATGATCGTCTTCATCTGTTGGTCGGCCTACGCCACCAGCAAGTATACGCGGAGCGTGTCGGATTTCCTGGCGGGGAACCGCTGCGCGGGCAAGTACCTGTTAGGGGTGGCAGACGGGATTGCGGGCCT
>DAOLNV010000100.1 GCA_035416745.1 Candidatus Hydrogenedentota bacterium
TGCCTCCCGAGCCCATTCCACCACCGCTATCATAGCATATCCGCTGGGTTAGACATGCGAAAAGATCGCCCTCTGGAATGGGAATTCCAGATGCGCATGCGCTACAATCCGGTCAGGGAGAATGACCATGAATCGTGCACTTGCCTGCCTTCTGATGGTCGCGGGAGTATGGAGGCTTATGGCCGCGGCGGAACCAATTCTCGACCCCAACGACATGACCTATCTGCGGGAGCTTACCGCAGCCGTGATGGACGCCTCGCGCGTCGGCACCGGCGCGAAGGTTGGCAATATCGGGCCCAACGTAACGGGCGGCACGGTGATTCGCCCCGGGGGGCGCGACTGCTACCCCGCGTTCTGGATCCGCGATTACGCCATGTCCCTTGACTGCGGCATGGTCACGCCGGAGGAACAGCGCCACATGCTACTCCTGACGGCCCGGCATCAGCAGGATGAGCGCTGGGACCTTCCAAGCGGAAGCTGCGTTCCACCGGGGTCCATCGCCGACCACATTAGTTTCAGCGATAAACCCATCTTCTACCCCGGCACTCTCGAGGACTTCGAAGGCCAAGGGGGCGAACGCTGGGGGCTCCTCCCCGCGTTGGACGACCATTATTTCTTCGTACTCATGGCCGCCTATTACGTCGAAACCACGGGGGACACAGCCATATTATCCCAGGAAGTGCGCGGGAAGCGCCTCATACAACGGCTTGAAGAGGCCTACGCCATGCCGCCATCCCGGCCGGATACGGGCCTGGTGTATGCCGAACTCCAGAACCGCGGTGTCACCTTCGGATTCGTCGACACGGTGACGCACACTGGCGGCCTCCTGTTCTGCTCGGTGCTGAAATATCAGGCAGCCCGGCAGCTGGCCAACCTTTTGGCCAAGACCGGCGACGGGGCAACGGCCGAAAAATACGAGGCCCGCGCCCGCGTGCTGAAGCAGGCCATCGACGCTGCGTTCCCGGCCGTGGACGGTCTGCTCCGGGCTTCCACGGGCCTGAGCGCGCAACCGGACGTGTGGGGGACTGCCTATGCCGTCTATGTTGGCGCTTTGTCTCCCGAAAAGGAGCGGGCCGCGTGCGAGGCCCTCGCCCGAGCTTACGAATCCGGCACGATTGCATGGCGGAGCAACATACGCCACGTGCGAACCACCGACGACTTCAGCGAAACAACGGTGTGGGAAAAAGCCCTGCCCGCGAAGAACACCTATCAAAACGGCGCCTACTGGGGCACGCCGGTAGGATGGGTCGCATATGCCATCGCCAAAGTGGACCCGACCATCGCGGCGCGACTGGCCGGCGACTACGTTGCCGAACTGCGTGAGGGCGATTTCCGCAAGGGGCCCGGCTTCGGCTCGCCATGGGAATGCATGCATCCTGACGGCAACCACCGCCAGAACCCGGTATATCTCACCAGCGTGTCGTGCCCCCTGGCTGGCTTCATGCGCATCGAGGCCGGGATAGCTCCCCGCCAATGATCGGCGCGCACCTGTTCGCGGGTCATCCCCCGCCGCCGAATGTCAACCGCCACGCGTCGTTCACTACGGGCCAAGTGTTGCCGGCCACGACCCAGAGACTGCCGTTGTAGACGTAACAGGTGGGTTCGTGACGCGGCGTGAAACCGGTCTTGGCCTCCAGTCGGACCCATTCCTTTCCGTCGCGCGTGTGCCAGACGTCGCCGAAATTCTTGCCGTTGACATTATCGAATCCGCCAATGAGCCACAATTCGCCGGCGCACGGTTTCGCGATGGACCACATTCGCGGCATCCACGGCGCGTTCTCAAGCACGCGGTCCCACGCCGCGCCATCCGTCGAGACCCACACGTCGTTGTGCGTAGTGAATTGAGGATAGTTCTTCTCCGGGGGCTCGTTCGCCTCTTGGGTATACCCGCCCATCAGCCACAGCTTCCCGTCGTAGACGGCCACGGCGCTCGCGGCCCGGTTGCCGTACGGAGCGTTTTCCGTGGCGCAGGTCCAGTTGACGCCGTCTGTGGTCCACCACACGTCCGCGCCGCAGCCGAGATGCCACATTTTGCCGCCGTGAACCACCACTTCGCCGTAGCCGCGTACGCCGAATGCAGTCTCTTTGGCTACCTGCGTCCAGTCAATGCCGTCGGTCGAGGCCCACACTGAGCCTTTGATGGCCCACATCTTCCCGTCGTACACCACCATCTCGCTGTAAGCGTCATAGGGCGTCGCGCTGTTGACCAGGGTCCAAGTCGCGCCGTCCGTCGAGACCCAGAGATCTCGCGACAATACGTTGTTGTGGTACCACCCGTTGCTCAGCCACATTTTCCCGTCGTACACCACATCTTCTGCCGTATCGCGGGGGCTGAACGCCGCCTCTTTGGTCACGAGGGTCCACGTGGCGTCCGCAAAGTCCGCGTTTGTCTTTTCAATAGGTTGTTTCATGTAGCGGATCCGATCGTAACGGTAGTTGTATTCCGGGCTGCCGCCGATTTGGCACGCGTAGAAAACCACCAGCCACCGGCTGCCCGCCTGCTCGACAACGGTCGCGGCCGGAACGTGGCACGCGGGCGTATCGGAGTCGGGCGGTATCCACCCGAGCATCTGCCAATTCAGGCCATCGCCGGAGATCGCCTCGGCCAATTGACGCCCCGCCCAGCCCTCTCCATAGCCCGAAGGGTCCGCGAAGGCCCGGTATTTGCCGTCGAGCTTGATGATATCGGGATTCGGCCACTCCGGAATGACCGGACTGTCCCCCGCCCGCAGCACGCGGAACCCACTCTGCATGAACGCGTCTTCCGCGGCCTCGGCATATCCCGTCGCCACGCCGCTGGAGGTCCAGTAATCGAACCAGAGACGCCACCTGCCCCCGTCAAACAGTAGCGAAGGGCGGTGATACATGCCGTGGAGCACGGCGTCCGATTGGGGGTCGCCCGCCTTGCCGATCTCGGGCTCGTAGATAAGCAAGGGTTTCTCGGTCCGCTGCCAGTGGATACCGTCGTCCGACGCTGCGCCCATGACGCACATAAGGTCGCCGTCGCTATCACCCGCGTGCCCAAATAACAGCCCGTCCTCGTCCGGCCCCGTTGACGAATAGGCCATGTAGTACCGGCCGTCCTTGCGCACCACGGAGGGGTCGCCGTTATGCCAGGCGTCATAGGGCTTGTCTCGCGCGGTGATGACCGGGACCCACCGCTTCGGGTCCATGGTTGCGTCCCAGTTCTGGTCACCCGCATACACTTCCCACGAATCGAGGTCCTTTCCTCGCGCATGAAAGATGGCGTCGCATCCCGGGAAACGGGAATTCGAGTCGTCCGCGGCCCACCCCATGAACCACATGCGGAACGGATACGCCGGGTCTTCCACCTGCAGCACCGTGGGGTGGTACATGTTCGTGAATCCCCACAACACGTTCCGCCCGGTGCGTTGCCAACGGGCCGACTGGTCGACGTGCCGCGAATCAGTAGAAGTATTTTGCGCCGACGCCGCCAACAAGACAATGCACACCACGCACGCACCTCGAAAAACCGGTTGCATTCCGCGTCCTCCAGGTATGAGAAAGGCGGGACCCAGGGAGAGGTCCCGCCTTCACATTACCACAAAGCCGGTGGGGAGGTTAGTGAGGGGATGTCAGGGTGGACCGGCTTGCGGTTTGTTCGGGCTGGAGCAATTCCAGCAAGTGCCTGCTGTCGAACGCGCCCACAAAACGGGCTTCCTCGCGCCCGCCGCGGAACACGATCGTCGTGGGGAGGTATTGGACCGCGAACTCTTGCGCCAGATCGGGATTCTCATCCGTGTTGAGGCCCAGAAACATCGCTTCCTGGCCGTGGTCACGGGACATTTCGTTTATGGTGGGTCCGACCTCACGGCACACGCCACACCACGGTGCGTGGAAATAGGCGACCACCGGTTTGGACGACTGGCTCACGCGTTCATTGAACTGTTGCGCGGACGTCACTTCGACGATGCCCGAGTCCGCTTCAATTACCGGTCCCGAAGGCGTCGCGAAGCTGAAGGCGATCAACAAGCCCATCAGCCCGCCATAGAGAGCGCCGCGCCGCGGATTGGCCGTCAAAGGGCATCCGCCGGTCTCGCAGGACCGGGTGCTGCCCAAAACGGCGCCTAGTCCCGCGCCTATCGCCACAGCCGCGCCTATTCTCAGTATGGGTACCAACATATCTTGAACTCCTTTCCGGAGAAACTTGCCACGTTCGCCGGGCCGGATAAGCGCCGGCCAACTAACCAAACCATTATGGAATGCGCCGGAGGACCGGTTTATTCCGCGCAAGGGTAATTTCCCGTATTTGACTACGATCTGTCGTCATTACATACGCGCGTCGACACGCGCCCCTTCCGGTTAGCCGGCCGCTGTTGGCCCTGTTGCCAGCATGAGCGTACGCACATCCCATCTATGAGCGCTCTAGTGTATATCCCGATTGTTCCTCGGGGAGTTCATGAGCAATTCTGGGGCCAACGTTGAGAAACCGAGGATTCATGCATGCAAATTATTATGGGCCAATGGTTTAGGGATAGGCGCACGAGGCAGCCAAGATTTGAGTCACGCGCGGGGGGTGCTCAATATTGCAACGCAGCAATGCGTTGCGTACCGTTTCGCAACGCGTTCATTTAGCGGGGATAACGGGTGCGAACGCTTGCAGACCAGACTCGACCTCTCTGGCATCCCCCACGACAACCACCGTGAGGCGATTGGGGTCGATGTGCTCGCGCGCGACACGCTGGATGTCTTCGGGAGTCACCGTTGCATAGGCTTCGAGGGAACGGGCAAGGTGGTCCGAGGCAAAACCCATGAACTCGAGGTACCACAGGAAGTTTGCCGAATCGACGAACGTTTCGAGCTGCAGCACCGCGCTGCCGATGAGGTGGGACCGCGCCCGCTCGAGTTCTTGGGAAGATGGCGGCGCAGTACGCATGCCATTGAGCACGTCAAGCACCGACTTAAGGGCCTCGGCGGTCTGTTCCGTTTGCGTCGAGACACTGCTGTCGAGGTATCCCGCGCATCTCTGGAAAGTGAACCCTCCGTAGGCCCCATAGGTGCGGCCCTGCTCGCCGCGGAGGGCCATGTTGAGCCGGCTGCCGAACGACCCCCCGTACACCTCGCTGAACACCTTCGCCGCGAAGTAATCGGGGTCATCGGGCGCAAGCGACACCTGGCCGACACGGATCTGGCTCTGGACCGCTCCCGGCACATCGGCGAGGTAGACGCGGGTTGGTTCGGCTTCGGGCGCATCGGGAAGCGTCACCGCTTTGACGTCAGAACCACGCGCCCAATCGCCGAAGGCTTGTTCCGCCCATTGGAATGCCTGGTCAGCGCTGCAGTCGCCGCCCAGGTACAGCACGGCGGCGTCCGGCCGGGCAATCGTCTGCCACCACAGGGCGAGGTCGTCCCGGGACAAGTTGCGGACGTCTTTCGGTCCGCCGGTAGCGGGCCTCGCATAGGGATGGGTCTGGAAGAGGCGGTGGCGCAGTTCGAGGTTGGCGCGGTAAGCAGGGTCGGTCTCAGAATAGCGCAGCATGACTCTTTCCCGCCGCTTGAGCATGCGCAATTCCTTGCGAGGGAAGACGGGGACCATCACCAACTCGGCCAACAGGTCCAAGCAGTCGCTCCTGGTCTCGGTGAGTCCGCTGACAGCGAGCATAGCGCCGTCCATTACGGATACCTCCTGGACCATCAGCGCGTTCTGCTCGATAAGACGGGCGATCTCTTCGGCGGTGTGACTCTCCGTACCCTTGCGCAACGTTTTCAGGGCAAGGCTTGTCGCGCCGGGCCTGGGTTCGGCCCATGGCCCCTCCCGAAAACCCATCGCGGCGAGAAAGAGAGGCGATTCGCTGTCAGGCAACACGACCACCTTCAGGCCGTTAGCCAGGACACGCTCGTGAGACACGATGGCCGGGGCCACGGGCGCCGGAGCATGAACCGGCGGGGTGGCAGGAAACGCGGCGGGCCGTTCCCACATGGCTTTGCACCACGACGTTTCGGCGAACGGCGACGCAGAAAGGTCCTCCGTCGCGCCGGGATTGTAGTCGAACTGTTTGTCGGGCAGCACCGTTACACGCGTACGCCGTTCGGGGACCAAGTACGTAGACGCTACGCGGCGCAAGTCTTCGGCCGTGACGGACTCAACCATGGCGGCTTCGCGGTTCACCCATGCGGGGTCACCGTAGAGAATGGACGCTTCGCCGAACTTCCATGCCCGCTCAGTGACGATAGTGCATCCAGAGACGGCCATGCGCCGGAACCGGAACTTCGCTTTTGCGAGTTCGTCGGGCGTCGGCCCTTCCAGTTGGAAGCGGGTGATGTGATGGTCGAAGGCGCGGAAGATGGCCGAACCGGGCTGCCCAAGCGGGTTGAGCTTGCCCAAGTAGTACCGCACAGGATGCAGCGCCCCTACAAACCCCGCGACGCCGTCTTGTTCGAGACAGAAATCCTGGGTTAGGAGCATCACACAGAGGCTGCGGTCGCGCACGATGTCGCGGTAAATCCGGCTGTCTTCGCCCTGCGCGAGGATCCACAATACCATTCGCAGGGGAATCGCGTCGGGATGCCTGGCGGGCACGGTGCGGAAGATGTAGCCGGCGAGCGGCACGGGGCCAAGCCGTTCAGGGAGCACCAGAGAACGTTCGCCGGCCTGGGCCGGCTCCTCGACGCGAACACGTGGCGGGTCAGGCGCCATGGGGAGCCAGCCGAAAAACCGCTCGGCCGCCGCAAACGCGTCTTCGTGGGTGACGGCGCCGGCAATTACGAGCGTTGCATTGTTCGGCACGTAGTACGTGTCCCAGAACCGGCGGAGGTCACCGGGGGTCGCGGCGCGCAAGTATGCGATCTTGCCGATGGGCAGCCAGCGGTAGGGATGCTGTTGGAAGAGCTCGGCCATGACCCTCTCGGGAAGCGTACCGTAGGGCGTGTTGAGGTTGGCGGTCCGGCGCTCCTCTTCGACGATGTTGCGCTCGGTCTCGAAGGCCTCATCGCGAACATCGAGAAAGGCCATGCGCTCGGCCTCGAGCCATAGCGCAAGGTCCAGCTGTCCTGCCGGAACGGTGTTGACATACGCGGTGTGGTCGAAATAGGTGTAGGCGTTGTTATCGCCGCCGACGGCGTAGATGAGGTCGCCGTGCTGGTAGTCCGCAACCGCGGCGCTGCCGCGAAACATGAGATGCTCGACCAGATGCGCCATTCCCTGTCGCGTCTCGGGTTCATCCTTGGACCCCACGTGGTACCACACCTGGACGGAAACCTTGGGATTCGAGAAATCTTCGTGGGTGACGACAGTAAGGCCGTTTTCGAGGCGCTTCTGAACAAGGTTCCACGTCTGCTCCTCAGCCGCGGCCGAACCCCACAGCGCCAGGCATGATAACGCCGTGAACAATGGTAATAAGGGCGCTTTTCGCAGAACGTTTGACATCATCTCAGGCTAATGCACCATCCCGTCCGTTGATTGTCTTCCCTCGTATGCCCAACCGCGGCGTGCGTCTCACCGTATTGCACCCGAGAGGTAGTCGTCAACCGAGAACTCGCCCAGGTCCGCGAGTACCAGATCCGCCAGTGACACGTCCTGCACAGGCCGATCAGGCCTCGATAGGGCGACGCAGTGCATGCCAGCCGCCTTCGCGGCCTGCACGCCGACCCGCGAATCCTCGAAGACCAGGCACCGGGCAGGAGGGACTTCGAGGCGCTCGGCCGCCATCACGAAACATGTGGGATCGGGTTTCCCAGGCGAATAGTCCTCCGCAGCCAAGAAAAACCGGATATCCTGCCGGATACCCATGGCGTCGATGCCCTCGTTGACGCCGTCCGTGCTTGACCCCGAGACGATGCACACGGGATATTCGCGGGCGAGCTTTCGCAGCAGGTTGATCGAGCTGTGGATGCGGATGTCGCGTCTGTGGCGCAACCGCGTGAAAATCGGGCCGATCGCGGACACGAATTGCGGGTAACCAAGGCCGAATCCGGGAAACCGGCGGCGGATTTCCGCATAGACGTCGCACCACGAAACGCCGTAGACGATATCAATGGCCTCTTCCCGCGGCAATGGGAACCCGGAATCGTTCAGGTGCTTCTCAACCGCCTCGACCCAGAGGATTTCCGAGTCCAGAAGCGTCCCATCCATGTCGAAAATAAAAGCCTTGAGCATTTGACGGCGCGATTCCCGGTGAATGACAGTCCAGTTTGCGGAACTCATTGCGGAGGATCATATAGAACCAAACGGAGGGACAGCAACCCGAACGTGTTCGTGTTTACGAGAAAATTAAACAAGGCATCTGGTCATACAATGGAATATTCCACCTCGTTGATTCTTGGCAAGAAGAAGACGAGGGTCGAAAGGTTTTCAAATTCAAGCTTGTCGCGGTGGAAGGAGAGGAGGACTTTTCTGTCCCAGTTCCGTCCCGCCCAAAATCACGTCGAATCATACCGACGTGGGTCAAGGTGGAAGTGTGGAGACGAGACGGTGGCAAGTGTACCAAATGCGGGTCCGAAGATGACTTGCACTTCGACCACATTATACCATGGTCGAGGGGTGGGTCTTCGGAAACTCCAGATAACATCCAGCTTCTGTGCGGCAAACACAATCTGGAGAAGCACGACCGAATCGAGTGAATGTCAGGCAATCGTCTTAGCTCTTCGAATAGCGCGGTTACGATTTTGTCACTGTTCATAGTGATGACGATTGGGAAAATCGTGCCCTGGCGTCGCCTTGCCACTCCTCAGAATGCCAGCCCGTTTCGGCAGTAACATCCAAGGTGACTTGCGTGTCGGCGTTGTAGGTTCCGCCGACAGGGTTCAGCGATACGTCCCCCCTGGCCTACCACATTCAGGGTCAGCACGTACTGCGGGGGACATCCCGTCGCCAGCAGCAGTATGAACACCACTCCCACGCCGAGCATCAAGAACTTCTTCATGCCATGGCCCCCACGCTGTTTGCCGCAGTTCCATGCTGGAACCAGGTCCCAAACGTGCCAACGGAAACACGTAGCGGAGAATCTTCGCGGAGCTTCGGCACGGAATTCATAGCCGTGGCACAATGTGACCTCGCCCCCGGCACGAAGATAGATGACACGGACGTATGCTGAATTCGCGTGCAGGGGCGTTTCTGCTCAAAAGGGCCTTGGAATGCGCGCCAAGAACCCGCAGCGGAACTCGTAACGGAGTGATACTCTCGGTCTTAGAAAGCCCGAGTACGCGGGAGAAGCGTAGTGAAGGCGTTGGGAGACCAGACTATCAAGCCTCCAGTCTTGATGCTTTGTGACCGGCTGGTGAAGAAGCGGCCTCGGGCGACGGCGAACACGATGAGAGTAAGCGGTATGAGCTGTGCCAGCCCAAGCACTTCCGGGCACGACACTCTATGGCCCGCATCGCCCCATACGTCCTTTTCGGAGAGACGTTGCAAGAACAAGTCATCGCAGCCAACACGATTGGTATGCCATCCAACGCCGTGTCGTCAAGCAGTACTTCGGGAATGCCTTTTTTGAAGAAGGGGCCGCCGGTGAAACCCGGCGAGGGCTTCTCCGGCGGCACGTGTGCAAATCTTCAAACTTCGTCTTACGTTCTCCGCCGCTTCTGCGAACGCGGCAAGAGTCAGCACCGGTCAGGCTTTAACGCACGAACTCCGTGGTGGACACTGGGTAGAATCGGATCTGTAACAGTTTTGTGCCGTCGTTTTGAAGGCTCTGATCCTGGATCACGAGGTCAGCGATGTTGAAGACCCATTCGTTCTCGTAGTAGACGGCAAGCCCGGCCTCGGCCGCATCGGCTAACCAGGCATCCATCTCAGCCTGGTCAATGAAGCCGTTGCCATTGCCGCCATTGGCGATGAGGTCGTACTCGATCGGCACGTCGTACTGGTTGATCACGCCGTCCGGAACGCCCTCGGGTCCGCTCACGTCCAACGACGCATCGCAAACCCAGCCGGACCACAGGAAAAGCCCCGTGATGTCCGTGCCCATGGATCTTCCCTTACCGGTGGTCGTGTCGCTGGCAAAGCGCACAAACTCGGCCTCCGTTGCCTCGTAGACGCCTTGCGTTGTCACCAGTCCCAGAGCCCAGAGGGCATCGTCGCAGTCTGTGTAGCTGCCGAAGTTGGGATCCGGGTTGAGAGGGTCATCGTTGCAGGCTTGGAGGACAGGGTCCGGCACGAGAATGATCGAGCTGGGCTCTCCGTCAGTAGAGCCGTTGCCCGGTTTGGCCACGATTCGCGCAAAGACGTAATACCCTTGCGGGTCGCTCGGCAACTGCACCAGTGCCGGGTCTCCGTCAAATGCTTCTGCGTAGGGGTCCAGAGCAATGAGCTCTGTGACCGACGATCTCTTGTTGGACACATAGCTGATGGTGGACTGGCCGTATTCGCTGATGAATACGGAGCAACCCCCTATCGCCGTCGGATCGGCCACGAAGCCATCCTTCTTGCCATGAATGTTGAGGTTGAAGTGTGCGCCGCTCGGAAAACCGTTGCTCCGGGCGATCACATCCATCGGCTTGGCCGCCAATACGCTCGATACCGACGTTAGCAACGCCGCGGCCACCACTACTCCAAGGCAGACTATCGCAAGCTTCCTCATCTTCTTTCCTCCCCTAATAGAATTGGCGCCATTTCCGCCTCGGCATGCGCGCCGGCCCGCAGAAGCCGGCTGCGGCATCAGTTCAGCCGAGGCAAGTTCCCGGCTCTCCCCGCACGAGCACGTGGGTGTCGGATAGTGTTCTAGTAGCAAAACACGTGCCTCCAGAGAGGAAGACTGCCGGTGCAGGTAAGGTCTGACATTAACTTATTGATTTGGGGGCTCTTACGTTCGGATCGGGAACCATCTCCGGACCCGGTTCAAGTAGTTTATCCGGCCTTTGTGCCGTGTAAAAACCGCGAAAATCAGGCAAAACGTCAGGAATCGGTGGGCTCGTTTGGACGGTGGCTCATGAATAGGGATTCGCGCGGCGCGCAAGAGAGGAGCCTTGTGGAGAGAATGTTCACCCGCGCCAAAGCCACTTGGGCTGGCATGACCGGGGAGGGCACCGGTCCCACAAGGGCGGGCTGGAAGCCCACACTACTGTGACCGGCGAAGGCGCCGGTCCCATAAGGGGCGCAGGCCGGGGCAGACGCGCAGTCTGGTGGTGGGGAGTCGGCGTCATTTTATGAGCACAACCTCGACGCGGGGGCGGCTTCCTTCCGAGCCGCTTTCGGGGACCAGTTGCAGCCAATGCCTTTTCTTCTGGGGTCCCGAAGGGTCAAGGTCGTTCATGAGCATATTGAACCGGAAACTCTTACTGGCGGCGAGCGTCAAAGGCTTCAGGTGAGACTGGGGAAACGCCGCCTCGTAAACGACCTCGGCGCCCGCGCGCGTCACGGCGAGCCGGACGTCGGTATTCACCGTTTCGCCCGACACATCCACGCCCCAGTACAGAAAAACTTCAGGGCCCTTTTCCGTGAGAGTAAGTCCCCAGCTCCAGCCGTCGAGAAACAGTTCGACGTTGTCGGCCGACCATACGATGTCACCGGCGTAGGGTTGATGAAATTCGTTGTCGTGGGTCTTGACCGCCATGTACAGGAAACCGTCATCCCAGAGGAACCCCAGTTGGCTCGAGAGATCGTCCGTGTCCCGGGCATCGAACCCAACGGGATAGACAAGGGGCATCATCTGGGCATTGCCCCACTCGTCGAGCTTGCCATCAATCGCAGGCCGGGCCTTCGCGCGCCGGGCCTCGAGCACTGGCACGAACTTCAGGTCCTGCACCACGTCCACGGCGGGGCCGTGCTGGGTCAGGGCGTACCGGGTACGAAACGAGGGCACGGGGAAACGGGCCCCTTGCGGACCATCTGCCTCCACGTGAAACGCCAGCACGGCAGCGTCTCGGGCAGGCGCCTCATACGCCGCTTCCACCGGCGACACCGTCCACCCCGGCGCTGGTTCCCACGCTATCGAGGACTTCAGAGGGGCATCATGCGGGTTCTTGATGGTGATCTCGATGTCCTGGTTCGCAGGGCTGCCGAGCGGCACGGGCACTTCCCCGGCGGCAATCCATTTGTTGCGGATGTTATAGAGTTCGTCCATACGGTCGCTGGTGACGGAATCCTCGGCAAGGATAGCGCCGGGTCTAATAACGGCCCACGAGAATTGTTCCCCTCGCACGCGCACCAGTAGATAATGGTTGAAATTGCCCTCTTCCGCGGCGCCGCGCATCCCGTAAACCGACGCGCCGCCGCAAATGACGTAACGCACGCCATCGCGGACCCCGCAATCCCGGTAGACGTGCTCGTGTCCCGCGAAAACGGCCCGGACCGGATGCCCGCGAAACAGCGGCGCCACATTGCCCCAATGTTTTTCCCAGCTTGCCTCCGCATCGTCAGGATCGCCGTCATGGGCGAAGTAGGGCTTGTGCAGGAACACGAAGATGTTCTGGGCATCGGTCGAATCGAGCTGTTCTTTCAACCAGGCGGCCTGCTCGTCCGAAATGCGGTCGACCGCGCCGACTTCCTCGCTGTTCAAGAGCACGAACAGGGAATTGCCGCAGCGAAACGAGTAATGGGTTGGCCCGATGCGCTCGAGCCAGATGCGCTCGGTGGCTTCATCGCTGATGTCGTGATTTCCGGGCGATGGCAGGTAGGGCGGCTCACACGCGGCGATGACCTGTTCGAACAGGTCCCATTGCGCCGGTACCCCTTCTGCGGCGCCGCCGAGAACGATGTCGCCCGCCTGCACCACAAAATCCGGTTGCAGGATGTTGAACTCGCGGATGGACTGCTTGAATACCTCGGACTGCTCAAGAGGCTCGAGGGTGTTTGAATCGGCAATGACGACAAAATCGATGGCGTCCGGAGCCGCTGGGGGGTTCTGGCGCAGGCGCTCGAGCGACTCCTCGATCAGGGACTCTTCCGCCCACGATGTCGTGGCCAGGCCTAGGAGGACGAAGAAGACGACGGCCAGCATGTCATTGCGGTTCGCATGCATGGTACCTATCCTTTTGACCGGCGGCGCTGTTAACACCACGCGATGGTTGCGTTATACCGTTACGAGCCCATGCTAAGCGAGACAAGAGCGATCTTCAAGCCCCCGCGCCCGGGCCGTATGGCTATGGGGCGCAGCCTGTATTACAATGGGACAAGGTTCAGCAAGGGCCTGCTTTCCAAGTGAAGGCGGAATCCCTGAAACGGTGGCTCCGAGCGCAAGAGAGGAAACGTCCCATGAATCGTGGCTTTACATTCTCGATTCTCGTTCTGGGTATGGCCTTCGGCGTCGTGTTATTGCCCGTGGCCCACGGAGCGACGGAATACCACGTTTCAGTCAACGGCGACGACGCCAACAATGGAACGGCCTCCAGTATGTTCAAGACCATCTCAGCCGCGGCTCGGGTCGCGCAACCCGGTGACGTGATCACCGTGCACGAAGGGGTGTACCGCGAACGCGTGACGCCCCCCCGCGGCGGGGAGTCGGACACGCAGCGCATCGTCTATCAGGCCGCGCCGGGTGAGCATGTCGAGATCAAGGGCTCGGAGGCCGTCGCAGGCTGGGAGAAGGTTCAGCACGACACCTGGAAGGTGGTCCTGCCAAATACATTCTTCGGCGATTACAATCCCTTTGCCGACCCTGTTCACGGCGACTGGTTCAACCCGAAAGGCCGGGTACACCACACGGGCGCGGTCTATCTTGACGGCCATTGGCTCATCGAAGCGGCCAGCTTGGACGAGGTGCTGGCACCCGCGGGGACCGTTCCGTCCTGGCTGAGCCGCGCGGGCGACGAATACCTGTTGAACGTGGCGTGGCTGCGTCCTCTGAACGGGCCGCCGGATGGCGAGCGCATTCAAGCGACGGGCTTTGCTGCAAAGAACGGCACGCAGAACGCCCCGTGTTCGGAAGGGGGAGAGTGTATCGGCTTCATTCTGGACGGCCACTGGGTCACATATCAGAACGTCGATTTCAAAAACGCCACCGAGCAGCTCGAGATCCGCGCTGCGTCGGCCAGCCGCGGGGGAATCATCGAGCTCCGGCTCGATGCCCAGGACGGACAGTTGCTCGGCGCGTGTTCGGTTCCAAACACGGGCGGTTGGCAGTCATGGGAGAGTTTCACGGCCAAGGTCAGCCCTCTGGGCGGGGTCAAGACCCTGTGCCTGGTGTTCAGGAGCTTCGAGCCGAAACCTGCTCCCGAATCCGTCCAGTTGTGGTACGCCGAGGTGGGCGAAAAAGACACCGAGATCTGGGCGCAGTTCAAAGGAGTGAATCCCAACGAGCGGCTGGTGGAGGTCAACGTGCGGCGGGCTGTCTTCTATCCAGACAAACCGTTCGTGAACTACCTCACCGTGCGAGGCTTCACGATGGAGCAAGCCGCCACACAGTGGGCGCCCCCCACCGCCGAGCAGATCGGGGTGATCGGCACCCATTGGAGCAAAGGGTGGCTCATCGAGAACAACACCATCCGTTACTCGGTCTGCACCGGCCTGACGCTCGGAAAGTACGGCGACCAGTATGACAACACCTCTGCCGATACCGCCGAAGGTTACGTTGAGACCATCCATCGCGCGCTGGAAAACGGATGGAACAAAGAGACTATCGGCAGCCACATGGTCCGCAACAACACCATTTCGCACTGCGAGCAATCGGGCATCGTCGGAAGCCTGGGCGCCATCTTCAGCACCGTTACCGGCAACACGATCCGCGATATCCATGTCCGGCAACTGTTCGGCGGCGCGGAAATGGCGGGGATCAAATTCCACGGGGCGATTGACACGGTGATCAGCAACAATCACATCTACCGGTGTAACCAGGGCATCTGGCTGGACTGGATGGCGCAGGGCACGCGCGTCTCCCGGAACCTGTTTCACGACAATCTGGGCCAGGACCTGTTTGTCGAGGTCAACCACGGGCCGTTCGTTGTGGACAACAACCTGTTCCTGTCGACGACCTCACTACTCTCCGTATCGCAAGGCGGCGCATACGCGCACAACCTGTTTGCGGGCAATTTCCATCTGCTGGGGTTTGATGGCCGCATGACCCCTTTTCACAAAGCCCATTCCACGGAACTAGCGGGCATGCACAACAACCCGCGCGGCGACGACCGCTACTACAACAACCTGTTTGTGCGGTCTCACGGCCTGAACGATTACGACGAAGCGCAGCTCCCCGTGTACATGAACGGCAACGTGTTTCTAAAAGGCGCACGGCCTTCAAGACACGAGAATGCGCCGCTGATCCGCGAAGAGTACGACCCGCAAGCCACCTTGATTGAACGAGCGGATGGCGTGTATCTCGAGAGCGTTTTCGACCCGGCCTGGACCTCCGGGCAGAACCGCCCTCTGGTCACTACGGAACTTCTGGGAACGGCCCAAATCCCCAGCCTGCCGTACGAAAACCGGGACGGCGCCCCGCTGCGTATCGATGCAGACTATTGGGGAAACCCGCGAGACGCCGAGAACCTCTCTCCCGGCCCGTTTGCACGTCTCAGCGAAGGGAAACAGACGCTCAAGGTCTGGCCTGTTGACGTTTCCGAGTAAGCGGACGCCTGTTGCATAAGGCAGGCGCACTTCAAGGTAACAGGGGCTTTCGCCGCGGCGCCGCATTCAGTGGCTATCGAAAAGCTCCCATTTTGCGTGGCTGGCGGGAACACACTCTTTCGTGCGGGGAAACTGACCGTGTGGCGCGAGCGTACACTACGAATTGCGCATGATGAAGAGATAGTTAAACCCGCGCAGGAAGTAGTTGCCCTTTTCGGCTTCGGTGTGGTAATGCCGGCGCATAAGCGTACGGTTACGGCGGGTGACGGCGATGATGTCGACCGGCTCGAAACGTTGGCGCAAGAGGTCAAAGAGTTCGAAGCCGACGGGACAGAACGGCTTGCCCTTGCGGAACGAGTCGGAACAATAGAGCGCCATGCAGCGGTTTGGTTTGAGGATCCGGGCGGCTTCCTTGATCACGACAGCCATGGCGTCGTAGTACTCGGGCCCGGCGGCGTCGAGTTTACCAACGCACCGCGGATCGTCGGAATACTCGATATGCGTCGAGTAAGGGGGATCGATAAAGACAAAGTCCGCCTGACTGTTTCGGACAGGCAGCTTCCGAGCGTCGGCCTCTTGAATATCGTCACGGTACGGGACGATGTCGAATCCAAGCGCGCGCCGGCCCAGCTCCGCGGCCACGTCGAGCGTGGTGCCGCTGCCGCACATAGGGTCGATCACCAAGTCGCCGGGTTTCGTATAGCGCTGCAGCACGTTCCAGATGACGTAGGCAGGGGTCGCGCCTTTGTAGTCTTTATCGCCTTGCGTGCCGGCCCCATATTGCTGGGAGGGAAAGTCCCACAGCGTGGTAGTCTGCACCTTCGGATTGGGTTTCCGATAGACGCCGTGGGTCCCAGCCGAACGGGGCCGCGCGCGGCGGCGGGGCGACTCTTCCATCTCAACCCACCTCTGAACAATATGGCCAACCGCCCATTTCTGTAAACTATTGGCCTAACATGGACTTATGACGACCGGCGCGGGCCTCGAACCTGCGGCCTCTTGCATGTCAAACATCCCGTATGCTCTGCCACTTACAGCCACGAATTGACAATCCAGGCCAATCCCGAGACTTATTACAATCTGAGACTGCCACCATCTGCAAGAAGAA
>DAOLNV010000101.1 GCA_035416745.1 Candidatus Hydrogenedentota bacterium
CCTTTGGGGTTCCGAAAGCGGTCCTCTCATGGATACCGGTTTGGCTGCGGCCACAACGGGCGCGCCGGGGCTTTTGTGGCAAAAACCGGAAGGCTTGTGGTCAAGGTGGGAAAAGGAAAGAGTTCCTGACAGGGAAACAGGGTGATTAGGGTTCGATGCGATTCGCCGGATTCGAGAGGGTGTAAAACCCGCACATGTCGTTAGAACTTCTGCTGCTCAGGCGCAAAAATCACTTGTCAAACAGGCCTGTTTGGCGTATTTTAATTATAATTATAATAGATAATACCTGCATGGGGGATTCGTACGATGGCACATCACATCCGTGGGGGATTGTCGCGCCGGGGGAGCATCGTGTTTGCAGCGGCATTGGGGCTGGTCCTGGCGGCGCCGGCTCTCTTGACTGGATATCAACTCGACGATTGGGTGCAGCACCTCAGGTTGTCGGGAGAAACAACGGTGCTCGGGCTGGAGTCGGCTTCATCGGACATGTTCACGTTTGCTGACGGAGAGCAGCCCCATACCCGGCAACTTGTTCAGTTGGGATTTCTGCCGTGGTGGACGCTGGACGCCTTGCGGCTGTCGTTCTGGCGGCCGATCACGGTGCTCACGCACGTTCTCGATCATATGCTGTGGCCGGACTCGTATGTCTTGATGCATCTTCACAGTGTGTTGTGGTACGTCGCCGCAGTGGTCCTGGCGGGCGCGTTGTACCGCAAGATGCTGGCGCCGACCTGGGCTGCGGGGCTGGCCGTGTTGCTGTTCGCCATTGACGATGCCCATGCCATGCCGGCGGGCTGGCTTGCGAACCGTGGCGCATCCATCGCCCTGTTCTGGGGGCTCGTGGCCTTGATGTCGCACATGAAGTGGCGAGAAGAGGGCCGCAACGAATGGCTGACCGTAGCGCTGTTCGCACTGGTCATGTGTCTTTTGGCAAAGGAGTCGGGCGTAGCTGCGTGCGCGTATCTGTTTGCGTATGCGGTGTTCCTGGACCCCGGGCATCTGATGACGCGGGTGATCTCGGTGTTGCCCTACGCGGGGACCGTATTCGTGTGGCGGCTGGTCTACGCGACTCTTGGTCACGGTATCGCGGGGTCGTCAACGTATGCGGATCCGCTCGTGTCACCCCTGGCCTTCGCACAACAGGCATTGCAGCGTATTCCGGTTTTGTTCCTGGGACAATGGGGGTTGCCGCCGTCGGACGTGCATGTTGTGCTTCCGGCGGGGGGGCAGTGGCTGATGTGGGCGGGGGGCGCAATTCTGTTTCTGATACTTGCGGCAACTTTCGCGCCGATGTACCGCTACGACGCCCGTGTGGGCTTCTGGGCGCTGGGGATGGGGCTTTCCCTGCTTCCCCTGTGCGCGGCGCCGCCGGCTGACCGCCTGTTGATGTGGCCGGGTCTTGGGGCATTTGGACTGCTTGCCCAATACCTCCATGCGCGTTCCGAACGCCGGGAGATGTGGGCCCGGGCGGCGTTCGCGCGCGCCATGGCTCCGCTGGTCACCTTCGTTCTCGTCGTGGTCCACATCGTGTTGGCGCCGTTGCTGATGCCCATGCGCATCCTGGCGTTCGCGACGCTGGGAGACGCTATCGAAGAAGCTATGGCCACGGCTCCAGTGCCAGAAGACATCGAAGAGAGGACGCTGGTCATCGCCAACGCGCCCAATAGGCATCTCACGGGCGATTTCCTGGTTGTTCGCCAGGTGTTGGGCCAACCGGTTCCGGTGCGTATCCGCACGCTTTCAGCCAACTGCCTGTGGCCCGAACCTCACGAGATCACACGGGTAGACGACCGCACGGTGTGCGTGCGGCCGCGAAACGGGTTTCAGTGGTCTCTCGCGCGGGATAAGTGCCACCCGCTTGCCCGCGGAGAGACCGTGGATCTGGGCGACGTTACGGTGGAAATTACGGCTCTGAACCGCAGGGGGCAGCCGTCTGAGGTGGTTTACCAATTCGACTATTCCGTGAACGATCCCCGGTACGTGTGGCTCGTGTACAAGGTCAACCTGAACCAGTATGTCCCGTTTCTGCCGCCGCCCGTGGGACAGACGTTTACGATCGACCCGTACGCATAGAAAACGGCATCTTCCGGTTATGACTATGAGCCGGTAACTTTGCGGACGCCGCGCCCCCAGCAATGGGTGGCCGCATAGAGTACCGCCCCCGCAATCACTACGCCCGATACCACCAGGAGGCCGAGGGGCTTCTCGGCGAGGGCATAGGTTACACAACTGTACAGCATGAACGCGGCGAAGGCGCAGAAGAGGACCGGCGTAACCGGGAATCCCGCCACCTTGAACGGGCGCGGTGTTCCGGGGTCGCTGCGGCGCAACACGAACACCGAGATGCCCGTTGCCACGAAAAACATCCACACCACGGGGGCGGTATACAGGATTGTGTCCATGAACGAGCCGGCCACGACGATGATGGCAATGCTGAGGGCGCCTTGTACGACAAGTGCCCACACCGGCGTGCCGAAGCGCTCGCTCCACAGGCCCACGCGGCTGAATACCGGATGATCGGCGCCCATCGCGTAGGAGATGCGCGCGCCTGTAAACACCAGCCCGTTCACGGCCCCGAGCGCGGATATGCAGATGAGCACGCTCACGGCCCTGGCGGCGAGGTCCGGCAACAGGGGCTTCACGGTGTCCACGGCTACCGCCGGGGAAGCGGCCATGCCTTCCGCCCCGAGCACGGATAGGTAGGCGCCGTTGACACACAGATACAGCACGGTCACCGCGGCAGTGCCCAGCGCCAGGGCCCGAACGATATTCTTCTCGGGGCATTTCACCTCGGCCGACACATACGCCATTTCGTTCCAACCCCCAAACGTGAACATTACGAGGATCAAGGCGAGCTTTACACCGCCCAACGTTATCGTTCCGGCTCCGCCTGGAGCGCTTTGGCCGCCCGGACCCACCAGCCCCGCCGCGACAATGAGCAAAAGGCCCGCCGTCTTTGCGACAGTCAAGAGGTTTTGAGTCCATTTGCCTTCTTGCACGCCCATGACGTTCATTGTCGTGAGAACCACCACGGCCGCTACGGCATACAACATGCCGGCTCGCGGGAAGGGCGCGTAGAGCGTTTGGGCGTACCGGGCAAAGATGAACGCCATCAGGGCAATGTCCCCCGGCCGAATGATGGCCAGCTGCGACCACCCGAACAAGTATCCCGCCCAGGAGCCGTAAGCACGGCTGAGGTAGATGTAGTCGCCGCCCTGATGGGGGTAGGCGGTGGCAAGTTCGGCATAACACAGTGCCCCGGCCAGGGCCAGCAAGCCGCCCGCGAGCCAGATCCCCAGAATACCGGCAGCGGTGCCCATGGCGCCGGCGACCGTGGGCGCGGTTTCGAAAATACCCGCGCCCACGATGATGCCCACGATAATGCACGTGGAATCGAATAATGACAGTGCGCGTTTCGGTTGCATATCAACGCTTTTTCAATGTGACGCTTATCCGGTTCGCCACGAATTCCGCCTCGGCCGCAAACCCGCCGCCGGTATCGCTGCGCGCGCGCAGGACCATAAACGCACATGCACTCAGGAACAGAGGTCGTGTCAGACATTCCCTCGATATCAGACAATCCCTCCTCACGTCACCGGCATTAAGCGCCCGGGCCCGCCCATCTGCTAAATGGGTCTGCTCCAACGACTTTATCATAAGCGAACCGTTATCAGCAGCAATGCAGAGGCCTCATTGCCGTTTAAAGTAGATATCTTCTCTAAGGTTCTGTTCGCTTCTTCAATAATCTGTCCACCGATGATCACCGAGGGCGGCATTCCCCCGTGTCCTTCGGCGCCTGCGCCAGCCGTGCTGTCACAGCTCTCAGCTTCCCTGATTCTCGTCCATTGTCTTGAGACCCGCGGCCGCAAGCGCTTCCCCCTCTCAGGCGTGTTAGCGGAAAGGTCCGCGAGCCGCTATACTCTGAGGTCTTGCAGGTCATCAAACAACAAGGCGCGACTATGAGACCCAACAACGAAAGCACTGTGAGGATTCTTGGCGAGGGCCGTTTTCTGAGGCTGGTGGACCGCGATTCGTGGGAACACGTCGAGCGCATCAACGTTTCCGGCGTGGTCTGCATGGTTGCGGTCACGCCCCGCAACGAGCTCATCCTCGTGGAACAATACCGCGCCGCGTTGCGCAGGGCGACCATTGAAATCCCGGCGGGGCTGGTGGGCGACATCCCCGGCGGAGAGGACGAGGCGTTCGAAACCGCCGCCACGCGCGAACTTGAGGAGGAATCGGGCTACACCGCCTCCCACATGCGTTTTCTGAGCGAGGGCCCCACGTCGTCGGGCATCTGTTCAGAGACTATCCGGTTCTATCGCGCCGAGGGCGTGCGCAAGATCAGCGACGGCGGCGGGGACCATTCCGAGGACATCATCGTGCACATCGTGCCCCTCGCGGGCATTCACGACTGGCTGGAAAAGCAGCCCGAACGCGGCGTGTTCATCGACCCGAAGGTGTATGCCGCACTGTATTTCGCTGGGTGCGGCGCCCCGCAATAAGCCCGCGCGAAAGGGGGGTACATGGCCGGACGTTATCGATTCCATTGCATGCTGACCCTGGTTCTGGCCGCCGTGTGCGCCGGTGCGCAGGAAGTCACCTATACCGCCGCGCTCGTGGCGCCCGCCTCGGAAGAGTGGCTGGCGGTGCGCGGCTCGCTGGAAAAAGAGCTGAATGACGCCGGATACCAAGTCGTGCCGTTCGGGTTTGCGGATCTGTGCGACCCCGCGAAGCTCACCATCGCGGCCATCGACCTGTTAGTGCTGCCGGACGCGTCGGCCCTCCCGGCGCAGTCAACGGGCGTCATCGAGGCGTTTCTGAAGGACGGGGGGGACATCGTCGCGTGCAATACCCCGATGTGGCGCGACCAGCTTATCGACGACGAAGGCGCCTGGGTTCCCCGCGCGGAATACCAGCGCCGCCACGCACAGGACTTATTGGAGAATGTCCTGTTCGATTTTGATGCCACCGCTCCCGGGCAGTGGCGCCGAAACACGAATGACCCGTCCACACCCGCATCCCACGAGATTGCCGCCGCGGACGGCGCACCCTTCGAACGCGCGTTGCGGGTCACGCTCGGCGGTTTGAACAACTGGGACACCTTGGTGAGTCCCGAACTGGCCAATCCGTTCCCGGAAGGCCACACGCTGACCGTGTTCTGGGCGAAGGGCAGCCAGCGCACCACGGCGCTGGCCGTCGAGTGGGCCGAGAAAGACGGGTCGCGCTGGATCGCCACGGTCCCGTTGGCACCCGAGTGGCGGCAGTACGTGCTTCAACCCGCGGACTTCAAATTCTGGGAAAGCGTTCCAGCGCGTGCGAACACCGAGTTCAATCCCGCCAACGTGGCGCACACGAGCATCGGCCTCGCGTTTACTCACACGCCCCTCCCCGGCGGCGGGCACGAATACTGGCTTGGCCCTTTCGGCACCGCCCAACGCTCATCCATGCACGAAAAACTGCTTACCGCGTTCAACGTGCCCGTACTCGAAACCCTCTCGCCGGGATACAAGTTTTTCGAATGCACGGATGTCGCGAAACTCCAGGGCTGCCATAGGGAACAAGAAGTCACTTTTGACAAGCCAGTACAGGTTCTTTCGTCGCACCCGCGTCCAGGCCCCGGCGGGTTTGACAAAGGCCGGGCGTGGCGGTGGAGCCCGTTGCTCCAGGCTTTTTCCGGAGAAGGAGAATGGCGAGGCAATCCCGCCACGCTGTATGTCAATGCCGACGGGGCCTACAAGGGCGGCGTGTGGGTTTCTCTCAGCATTCCCGAGCCTGCGTTGTATACAGCCCCTGGCAGCCCGGTCACAGGCCTCCTCGTGGATACGCTCGCACAGATTCGGGGCGGCGTGTTCATCCTGGACGGCGGCGCGAACTACTACACCTATTTCGAAGGCCAGACCGCCGAGCTTGGCGCCCGGCTCGTCAACGTCGGTAAGGAAGCGGTTAACGACGAAAAAGTGCTGCTGACCATAGGCCGTGACGATGTCCAGGAGTGGTCTGTATCCCTTGCGCCGGGCGAAATCGCGCGAATCACGGTTTCGGAGTCCGTCGCCAGCTGGCCGGAAGAAGGCGTGAACATCAGCATAGCGTTTCCGCCCTACGACATCGCGGAGCACGACGTCCACATCTGGCGGCCGAAGGCGGAGAAGAGTTTCATCACGGTCGAGAACGGCGATTTCATGCTGGAGGGCGCGCGGTGGCGGCCCCATGGGGTGAACTACATGCCGTCGTCGGGCATCGGCGCCGAGGACTGGGACTATTTTGAGCATTGGCTCGGGGCGCGGGCGTATGACCCCGAGATCATCCAGCGCGACCTCGACCATATCAAAGACATGGGGATGAACTCGGTCAGCATTTTCATTCATTACGCCGCGCTCGAGTCGCAGAACCTCCTCGATTTGCTCCGCCGCCTCGAAAAGATGGACATGAAGGCCAATTTGTCGCTGCGGCCCGGGACGCCTTTCGAATTCGAGTGGGACAAAATGCGCGCGCTCATCGAGCGCTACCGCCTGTGGGACAACGACACGGTCTACGCCTACGACCTCGCCTGGGAGCCCATGTTCGGCGACCATGAAGGCCGCAAACGGTGGGACGCGCACTGGCGGCAATGGATCAACGAGCGTTACGGCAGCATCGAGAACGCCGAGAAGGACTGGGAGTTCCAGGCGCCGCGCGAGCCCGGCGGGCACGTGACCAACCCGCTCGACCCGAACGTGGTCGAGGACGGTCCGCATTGGCGCATGATGGCCGCGTACCGCCGGTTCCTCGACACGCTCCTTTACGAATACTACGGCCGCGCGCGGCGGCTGGTGCGCAGCGTCGATCCGAACCATCTCGTGAGCTTCCGCATGACGCTGGCGGGCGATCCCACGGCGCGGTGGTCGAAAACCGTTCCCTACGACTACGCGTATCTGTCGGGCGCCGTGGACCTCCTCGAACCGGAGGGTTACGGCCGGATCGGCGACTGGGAACGCGTCAAGCCCGGCCGGTTCACTTACGAATACAGCCGCTGGGCGAATGCGGGGCTCCCGCTCATCTGGGCCGAAGCGGGCGTGAGCGCGTGGTCCCAGGCGCTCATGACAACGCCCCAGGAACAGCTGGATTTCCAGGGCAGGTTCTACACTGATGTGTACCGCATGATGATCGAGAGCGGCGCGGACGGCATTTACTGGTGGTGGTACCCGGGCGGATACCGCACCAACGAGCGCAGCGATTTCGGCATCATCAACCCCGACGGCTCGGACCGGCCCGTCACGCAGGTCATTCGCGGCCACGCCCGGCCGTTCCTCGATGCGCCGCCGGCCAAACCCGTCGACTATTGGCTCGTTTTCGACCGCGACGTGCATCCCGATGGTATCGCGGGCGTCTATGACGCCGCGAAGGAAGAATTCTGGGCCGCTGTCGGCGATGGCAAAACGCCCGGCCTGCACACCCGGGGCACGGGCACAACGTCGGCGGACTGCCCCCTCGACGCGGTCGGCAACGTGCCGTACAACGGAACCAATCCGCTCAAATACCTCGACGGCTTCTTCGACGCCGTTGAGATTCGCGACGCTGCGGGCGCGTGGGTGGAAGTGGCGGACGGCGCGCAGGTGGCCGTCGGCGTGGACAAACCCGTCGTCGCGCGGCTGACCATAACCAACCTTGGCGAAGCCGCGTGGCTGCCGCAGGCGGAGGCGGGCGGCGCGGGCGGGGTTCACGTTATCGCGGGCGGCGTTCGTATCCCCGTAGGCGCCCGCGTCGAGCGGTTTGGACACGCGGTCCTCGAAGAAGTTACGCTGTTGCCAGCCGTTGGGCGCGAGCCTGGTCCGGTTGAGTTGCGTTTCGAAGCCGAAGGCCGAGCCGTGTTCGGTCCGCGGTATACGGTGGTAGTGGGTCCGTAAGCACACGGTATTTCCGAGGAGAAAAGCCATGAGAACGATCGCGGTTGTTACCCTTTCGCTGCTGATTGCACTGGCGTCCGCCGCGCAAGATGCAAATCCTGTACCGTCTTCCGCCGCCCCGGCGGCGCAGCCGCAACCGCCCGCCGGGAATATCGCCCTGGGCAAACCTTACAAGATGGAGCCCACGCCCGGATACGAACACTGCACCGACCCGGGCGACGCCGCCCAGCTCACCGACGGCGTGTACTCGGAAGGCTATTTCTGGACCCAGCAGACGACCGTGGGCTGGACGCACCAGCCGATCATCGTCGTGACCATCGACCTGCAGGAGGACCTGCCGATCAGCGGAGCGTCGTTCAACACGGGCGCGGGCGTGGCCGGCGTGACCTGGCCCATCGCCATCTACATGCTGGTCGCCGGCGACGACCAAATTTTCTACGAGGCCGGCGAACTCGTCTCGATGAGCGCCGAACATGGCCTCCCCGACCCCAGCAAGTACTCGGTGCACCGCTATTGGACCGACAAGCTCGAGACCCATGGCCGCTATGTGGCGTTCGTGTTCGGCGCACAGCCCTATGGTTTCGTCGACGAGATCGAGGTTTTCAAGGGCGACGAGGAATGGGTCCACCGCGCGTATGCGGGAACGCCTATCAAGAACATCAAGGACGCGATGGTCCGCGCGTCGATGCAGGAGGCCATTCGCCGCCGCATACTTCTGGATGTTGCCGGGCTCGAGGAGAAGCTGGCGAACGCCGCCATCGACGCGGGCGCCAAAGACGCCATCGCGGCTGGATTGAAAGACGCCAAAGACGCGGCCGCGAAACTTCCCGAGGCCCCGCTCGACACGTTCAAGGCCATCATGCCTCTCAACGGCCTGCACCGCGGGGTATTGGCTCTGCAGGGCGCGCTCTGGAACGCTCAGGGCTACCCGCCGCTCACGCTCTGGCAATCGCCTTTGTGGGACCAGGCATCCATCCTCGACGACCCGGCGAAGGATGCGTCGCCGAAGGTCGCGGTTCATCTCATGCGCAACGAATACCGCGCGGGCTGTTTCAGCATCTCGAACGCGACCCGCGAACACGAAACGGTGCTTGTGAACATCGCCGGGCTCCCCGGCGGCGTCAATCCCGGCTATATCAGGGTGCATGAGGTCCAGTGGACGGACACCAAGTCGGGCATTCCGGTGGCAGCCGCATTGCCCGAGGCGCCGAAACAGGACGGCGGCTATGCCATCGAAGTCCCTGCCGGTATGACGCGTCAGGTCTGGCTCACGTTTCATCCGGAAGACGTCGCTGCGGGCACGCATACGGGCGAGATCGCCGTGACGTCCGCGAAGCACGGCGCGCAGAAGGCGCCCGTCGAGATGCGGGTGTTTCCTTTCGCGTTCCCTGAGAAGCCGGCGCTTCATTTCGGCGGATGGGATTACACCAATGGCAACGGCAGCCGCGGGATCACGCTCGAGAACATGGCGCGGTTTATCGAACATTGCCGCGAGCATTTCGTCGATTCGCCATGGGCTACCAGCGGCGTGATGCCCTTTGGCCAATTCGACGCGGCAGGGGCTATGACGGCAAAACCCGATACCGCGGCGTTCGACGAATGGATGGCTCGCTGGCCCGACGCCGCCAATTACATGGTTTTCGCCGCGGTGGGGCCGAGTTTGGGCAACTTCGCCCAGGGCACGCCCGAATTCAACAAGGCCGTCGGCGAATGGGCCGCGTTCTGGGCCGGGTACATGCGCGATAAGGGCAAACAACCCGAACAGCTCGCGCTTCTGGTGCTCGATGAACCCTCCAGCGCCAAACAGGACGAAACCATTCTCCTCTGGGCAAAGGCCATCCGTGCCATGAACACCGGGATCCGCATCTGGGAAGATCCCATCTACGCCGGCGACATGACCAAGGCAAACCAGGAGATGATCGCCGCGTGCCACGTGCTCTGCCCCAACCGGCCCTTGTTCCTCCAAGGTCCCGAAACGTACCGGCAATATTTCGTTGATCGCCGGAACGAGGGCATCGCTCTTGACTTCTACTCATGCAGCGGCCCGGTCCGGCTGCTCGACCCTTACAGCTATCACCGCATGCAGGCGTGGGAATGCTGGAAGTACCAGGCCGAAGCCACGTACTTCTGGGCGCTCAGCGACACGGGCGGCGGTTCATCATGGAACGAATATGCCGCACCCGGCACCGACTACTGCCCGTTCTTTCTCGACGCGGTATCCGTCACGCCCGGCAAACACATGGAATCCATCCGCGAGAGCGTCGAGGATTTCGAGTACCTGGTCATGCTGCGCGGCGCCATCGCCCAGGCCGAAAAGGCGAACAAACCGGCCGAGACGATTGCCAAAGCCCGCGCCCTGCTTGAGGAGGCGCCCGGCCGGGTGCTTGAAGCCAGCCGCGCTGGCGCGCTGAACTGGAAAGAGCCGCTCGACCGTGACGTGGCGGACCGCGCGCGCCTCGAGATCCTCGAAACGCTCACGCAGCTGCAATAACATACGACAAGGAGATGCTGCCAATGTATTCGCTGACCCTGTTCATCACGGTGGGCCTGTCCGCGTCCGCGGCGGGAGCGGATGCCGCTCCGTTTTATGCCGACAAACTGGACTTGCTGTTCTATCTCGACGCCTCCGGGGAGCGGCGCCCGGTTCAATCCGCCGCGGACTGGGAACTCCGCCGCGAGCACGTGCGCGCCAATTTCCAGAAGGTTGCGGGGCCGTTGCCGCCGCGCGAAAACCTCCTTCCGCTGGACATTCAGGTCGAGGAAGAGCAGGAGTTCCCGAAATACGTCCGCAGGAAGATCACGTTCGCCGTTGAATCGTGGGACCGGCTTCCCGCCTGCCTGCTGCTCCCCAAAGGCCGGGAGGGCAAGGTTCCCGCGGTTCTGTGCCTGCACCCCACTTCCGAGTTCGGCAAGGACGTGGTTCTCGGCGTTAACGGCAAGGCCAACCGGCAATACGCCGCGGAACTGGCCGAACAGGGTTTCGTGACCCTCGCGCCAGACTACCCGGGATTCGGAGATTACAAGGACGCCCGGCAGCGCGCCTACAGCCGCGGATATACCAGCATGACCATGAAAGGCATCTGGAACCACATGCGCTGCGTCGATCTGTTGCAGAGCCTGCCCGAAGTCGATCCCGAACGCATCGGGTGCATTGGCCATTCGCTCGGCGGACACAATACGCTGTTCGTGGGGCTGTTCGACGAGCGCATCAAGGTAATGGTCACGAGTTGCGGGTTCACCCTTTTCGCCAAGTATATGGGCGGCGACCTCACGGGCTGGACCCACGACGGCTACATGCCTGCCATCGCCAGCGAGTTCGATAAAGAGCCCGCGAAGATGCCGTTCGATTTTCCGGACATTCTGGGCGCTCTGGCTCCGCGCACCGTGTTCATCAACGCGCCCATCAATGACGACAACTTTGACAATTCGGGCGTGCGGGACTGTGTCGAAGCCGCGCGGCCAATCTTCCGGCTCTACGGCGCCGAAGATCACTTGATAGCCGTCTATCCCGAGGCCGAACACGACTTTCCTGACCTCGAACGCACGCAAGCCTACGCGTGCATTCGCAGTGTGCTCGAAAGGGATTGAGAGGGAGTTGCCGCGGCCGCCGCGATTCGCGATCCGCATTTTTGTCGCGTGCCTCGCGGCGGCAAGAGAGGCGCGCTCGGAAAACCGCGCCGCAATGATCGGGAGGATGCGTGCGATGCTCAGCGATACGGCCCATACTGCCGGCAAAGAATACACCAATGACGGGCATATGACCCCGTGTGACGGCATGCCCTCGTCCGCGCGGCGGCGATTTCTGCTGGCGGTGGGCGCGGGGCTCGGGTTCAGCCAGATGCATGCAGGCGATGCATGCGCCACCGGGCCGGAGGAGGCGTTCGAGATCTATGACGAGAACACCCGGCTCCCGCTCACGGAAGACGGCGCGGCGGTCATCAAGAAGGCGTATGACCTCGGGCGCCGGCTCCACCGGGAACATGGGGGGTGTTGCAGATGCACGGTGGCCGCGCTTCAGGAAGCGCTCGATATGGTCCCGAATCACGGCGGCCTGTTCCGTGCGGCAACGTGCCTTGACGGCGGCGCAGCCCCCGGCAAAAAGTTGAGCTGCGGCTCCTTCACCGGGGCGGGCATTGTGATCGGCTATATCTGCGGCGCCGAGAACTTCGCCAGCACGGACCTTGCTCACAAACTGATACAGCGCGTGGCGCAAAAGTTTCAGCAGGCTTACGGAAGCGTCTTGTGCGAAGACGCCGCCAAAGGGGGAAACTGCCAGGAAGTGGTCGCCTCCGCGGCCCAATGGACGGCACAGGTCCTGCTCGAACAGTTCACCGGTTACACGCCGCCCGCCCAATGACCAGCCGGGCACGTGTTCCGCATGGCCCCTCCGGCTGTGGCGCAAAGAGCCAGCGGACCTGTCAGTACTCGGCGAGGAGGACGTCTTCGAGGCGGCGTTTGGGCACGTGGTGCACGTCGTTGTCGTCGCGGTAGTACTCGATCTTGCCGGGCTCGGTCACGATTTCGAGTTCGATGCGTTCGCGCGGTTTTCCCAGAGCGATAACAAGCAGGAGCTCGAACCGGTCCGCTGATAGCTCAAGGATGCTCCGCAGCTCCTCGCGTTTGATGCTGCCGATCATGCAGGCGCCGAGACCCATCTCGGCGGCGCCCAGGCAGATGGTCTGCGCGGCAATGCCTTGATCCCAGCCGAACGTTGCCGCGACCTCCTTGTCGCCGAGAATGATCACGTAGCCGCCGGGACGCTCGCCCGGGCTTGGGCCGTCCCAGTCTTTGAGATACCCCGCCCACGCCAGCGTGCCGAAGATCCTCTCGTTGAGCGCTTTGTCTCTCGCGATGACGTACTTCAACGGCTGGAGATTGGCTGCCGACGGGGTCAGACGCGCCAAGTCCACCAATTCCCGCAAGTCCTTCAAAGCGACTGGGGTATCTTCATAGAACCGCCGGATGCTCCGGCTTCGCAAAACCAAATCGCGCAGCATATGTTTCCTGCTCCTTGCGCGGGACCTGTCCCAAAATGGCTAATACTCTGAATACTGATTATGACGGCCGGCCGGGCCGGCTTCAAGTGTGTCGCAGGAACCGGAGACGGACCGGGCTGCTACTTTGCCGCTTCCGCCGCGGGCTCGAGATACAGGGTTTTCCATGAGATATACCCGAGATGGTTGGGCTGCCAGTTGCGCACGTCCGGCGATTTCAAGTACGGCCGCGTGTAGAAATAGATGGGAATGATGGGCGCGTCCTGTAGCAAGAGAGCTTCAGCCTGCTGGTACGTAGCGAGCCGGCCCTCTTTGTGCAGAATGGAAGCCCCCTTGCGCACCAGCCGGTCGTATTGGTCAGATGCGTAGCCCGTACGGTTGTTGCCGTTGCCGCTCAGAAAACACTCCAGGAAGTTGTACGGGTCGCTGTAATCGCCGATCCACCCCGAGCGCGCGATATCGTAGTTCAAGGTGTTCATCGAGTCCAGGTACACTTTCCAGTCCTGGTTCAGCAACTGCATCTCGACGCCCAAGGCTTCTTTCCACATCTGCTGGACGGCTTCCGCGATGCGTTTGTGGTCGTCGCTGGTATTGTAGAGCAGCTCGACCTGCGGGAAACCGTTCCCCTCGGGATATCCGGCCTCGGCGAGGAGGCGGCGCGCCTGTTCGACGTCGTAGGGCACGCGCGCGTTGCAGGTGTATCCGGCGGTATCCGGCGGCACGTAATGGAATGCGGGTCTGCGGCCTGCCTTGATCACTTGCCCCACCAGCGTGTCGCGGTCGAGGCTCAACGCAAATGCGCGGCGCACCCGCGCGTCGTCAAACGGCGGTTTCGTCGTGTTGAGACGGTAGTAGTACGTGCCCAGATACGGATCGATGTTCAGATAGGGGTACTTCTCCTTCTGATAGATCTCGATTTTGGGCAGGGGGACGTTCTCGGTGAGGTGCAGGCCGCCCGTGCGGAACGTACGATCCTCGGTCATGGTGTCCTTGATCGGATAAAACGAGATGGCTTGCAGACGGACCGCGTTCGCGTTCCAATAGTACGGGTTCTTCTCGACGCGGATGATCTTGTCGGGTTCCCATTGCGCCAGCTTGAATGCGCCGTTGGATACCATGTTCCCGGGCTGGGTCCACTTGGTGTCGCGAGCCGTCATCCCGCCGCGCGCTTCAATCACCTTCCGCGGAACCGGGTACCACGTGTAGTGAATGTGCAACGATAGAAAGTAGGGCGTGGGCTGCTCGAGGTGCACCTCGATGGTGTAGTCGTCGAGAGCCTTCATACCCACCTTCGAAAAATCCTTAATCTCCCCCGTATTGAACGCGCGCGCATTCACCACGCAGTGCAGCATCGACGCATATTCGCTCGCCAGAGCCGGAGTCAGAATGCGTTCCCACGCATACAGGAAATCCTGGGCAGTCACCGGGTCGCCGTTGGACCACCGGGCGTCCCGGCGCAAATGAAACGTGTAGACTGTGCCGTCGGGCGACACGGTCCACCGTTCGGCTGTCCCCGGGATGGGTTGCAGGGTCGCCGGCTCGAGATCGACCAGCCCCTCGAAAAGCGCCGATAGAATGCGGTGCTCGGGCACGCCTGAGACAAGGTGCGGATCGAGCTCCTGGGGTTCCGCGCCATTCCCGACGAGCAACACGCCCTCGAGCGACGCCTTATCGGCACGGGTCGGCCCGCCGCAACCGCCAGCGACGGCGGCTAGCGCGACACACAAGACAACGCTGGCGGCGCGCTCCCTACGATAGGCGGAAAAGGCACGTTTCATGGCAACCACACCTCCTGTGCCGGATGGATACTGGCGCGTCTCCAGCCGGTTTCTCGCATGTGCATACCTGTCGATGCGCCCTTACGGGTTCAACGGCGTCAATTCGATCTTTCGGAAGAAGATCTCGGCGCCTTCGGACTGCACCTGGATTTTTCCGCGGCTGGGCTTCACGTTCTGCGCATGGTTCATCTCGACGCCGTTGAGGAGCACCGTGATCTCGCCGCCTTTCGCGATGCATTCCATGCGATTCCACTCGCCCACGGGCTTCTCCACGTCTTTCGCGCCGCGGAAGCCCTTCTCGTCTTTCCAACCCGGGTCGCGTCCCCACCAGTTCACACGCCCGCCGTTAATGGTCGCCAACTGGCCGCCAGCCTGGTACACGTAGCAGTCACCGGACTTCTCCGGCGCGACGGGGCACGTGATCGCGAAGTCTTCGGTGCCGTCGCCCACTACGATGAAGTCGCCGGTGCCGCCTTCGATAACCTGGCACTCGATCGAGTGCATCCACACATTCCCGTAGGCCCCGTCCTCCCCGACCGAATGGACCAGGACGCCGCTGTCGCGCGCGCGGTCCGCGCGGGGGGCGAACGCTATTTCTCCCCATTTGAACTCGACAACGAGACGGTAGTTCTCGAACTCCTTCTTCGTCGTGATGCATCCCCACTCTTCGCCCGAGATCCGCAAGACGCCATCCTGCACGGTGAAAACCTGCTTGGGATCGGCGTCGCGGCCGCGGTCGCGGATGAAGGTGTAAAAGTGGTCCGTTATGTTGCCGCACAACAGCTGGATAGGCTCGACGGCTTCCGCGGCGGGCGCGGCATCGGCGCCGCTCAATACAACGAGGGCAATGGCTAACATGGTCATGGCGTGGTTCTCCTTCATGTTCTTGCGTTGGGTTAATTGTGGCACAAAGCGCCCCCGCACTGGTAGGCGCCCGCGGATCAGCGCTCGAGCAAGGGCTGCCCGCTCTTCAACAGCGGTCTGAGGGGGCAGAGCTCGCATTTGGGGGCGCGGCGGCAGTAATCCTTGCCCGTGTACACAATCAGCCCGTGATATTCCTTGAACAGGCGCAGGTCCCGCTCGAGGTGGCCTTCAAACAGCGACCGCAACGCCTCGTAGGCGATATCCGGGGCACAGAGACCGTGGCGGCTGAGAATGCGCCGCGTGTACGCGTCCACCACGAACACGGGTTTCTCGCACGCGTACAGAAGGATGTCGTCGGCCGTTTCAGGGCCGATACCGTCCACGGCGAGCAGTTCGGGGCGCAGTTCTTCAAGGGGCCGCGCGGCCATGCGCGCCATGTTCCCGCCGTACCTGTCCACGAGATACTGGCAGAAGCAGCGTACCCGGCGGGCCTTGACCCTGAAATACCCCGACGGCCGCAACGCGTCCTCGAGCGCGCCGTCCGGGCACGCGAGAATCTTCCGCGGTCCGAGGATCTTTGCGCGTTTGAGGTTGGCGATGGCCCGTTCGACGTTGCTCCAGCTCGTGTTCTGGGTAAGCACGGCGCCCACGGCGACCTCGAAGGGCGTATCCCCGGGCCACCAGTCCGTAGGACCATAATGCCGGTGCAACAGGTCATAGATCTCGTGCAGGGCGCGCGAACAGGTGTTATTCATGGGCTTCCTATTTCATCTTGCGCAGGGTCACGGGCGCCATTGTGCCTTCACCGAGCGACTGGGCCAAGTTGACCATGTTCTGCGCCAGCTCGACGTAGCCGGAACTCTGAACCAGCACCAAACGGTCACCCGGCGGGACGCTGCCGTAGGTTGCCACGAAGTCGGCCGCATAATGAGCCTTGCCGACCGTCACATCAACCCCGTCGCCCTCCTTAATCTCGAGCAACCGCA
>DAOLNV010000102.1 GCA_035416745.1 Candidatus Hydrogenedentota bacterium
CAAGAGAAGAAGCCCGCGCCTAAAGTAGCCGCTTCGCCCGATGGGGTCAAGGCCGTCCCCGGCAGGCGGCCGGAATCAAGACTCGGCGGTTCGAGCCTTCGCCTCCTCGCTGCCGTAGATATAGATGAGCCACAGGTTGCGGGCGTAAATGAACAGGGTCGCGGCAATACCAACCGCGTAAACCCATTCGCGTTCGCGGCTGAAACTCGCGCACATGAGAGCCGACGCCACCAGGCTCAACCACCAGAACGAGGTGGGCACGACGCTCTTTTTACGCTTTTCGGTGGCAATCCATTGCACGAGGAACCGCATGGCAAACAGCGCCTGCCCAAGCACGCCGATGCCGAGCCAGAACGCCGTCTTCTGTATCTCGCCGGCCGGCCCCGCGCTCCTGCGGTCGTAAACATGCCACCACGTCCAGGCCGTTACCCCCGCGGAAGCTAGGATCACCACCACAACGAAGATATGCACCCCGGCGTTCAACGCGGGCGACAATTTGCCCTTTTCGCGCCAAATGTGGATCAGGTTGCGGCTGTACACCGCGATGTTAAAGCAATGGCTCAGGGTTCCTAGGGCCGACGTGGTAGCCACGCCATAAACCAGCAGCATGAGCGAGCCAACACTGCTCATGTACCAGAACGAAATCGGCATGACGCTCTTGCGGCGAATCTCCGAGACGATCCACTGCACATAGAACCGGCCGTAGAAGATCACGCTTGCAGGAACGCCGAGAACGTACCAGAGAATCGAGGGTTCGGCAAGTGCCGGGTCAGCCATGCGTGTCCTCCCCCTCGACCTCGAACGTCACGTAGCGCTTGCAGAGCCACCGCACCCCGATAAGGTCGTAAATCCCCCGCCAGAGCCGGTTATGGATGCCGTATTTCGATACCCCGTGCTGACGGGGGTGGTGCGTCACCGGGCACTCGGCCACCGTGAACCCCGCGTTGACGAGCACAGAGTCCAGAAAACGGTGCGCGCCGTTGAACGATACGATGTGCGGCACGCACACGCGCCGGAATCCCTTGCTCCCGCAACCGGCGTCGCGGGTTCCTGTCGGCACGAACAATGCCCGGGTCTTGTTGGCGATGCGGCTCGACATCCGCCGCACCCACGAATCCTGACGGTTCGCCCGGTAGCCGCACACGCAGTCATACTCCTTGAGCAATTCCAGCATTCTCGGAAAATCGCAGGGGTCGTTCTGAAGGTCGCCGTCCAGGATGAACACGTACTCGCCTTTGGCACGGCGCATTCCCGCAACCAGCGCCGCCGACTGCCCCCGGTTCGCCACCAGATGCAACGCGCGAACGCGGGGATTCGAACGGGTCAGCGTCTCCAACTCCGCGCGTGTGCCGTCGGTGCTGCCGTCGTTGACGAACAGGCACTCGTAGTCGTAGTCCGCCAGCCCGGCAAAGACCTCGTCGATCTTCCCCGCCAACAGCGGCACGTTCGCTTCCTCGTTGTAGAACGGCACGACCACCGAAACCAGCGTTTTCATCAAACAGCCCCTCGTAATTTCGGGTAATTTCGGGGACACAATACTCAATTGTCACTATGAATGCACGTGACATTCACGGCAGGTAGTGCGCGCAAGAGCCCAATTGAGTATTGTGTCCCCGAAATTACAACGCGTCCTGATACTTGCGGTACAGGCCTCGGAACTGGTGGTAGGTAAGTGAGAGGCTCTCGGCGGCTTTTTTCTGGTTGAACTGGCAACGCTGCAGCGCGCGGCGCAACATACGCAGCTCGACTTCCCGGATGACGTCGGCATAGGGACGTTCGTCGTCCGCCGCGGGCACCGGGACCGGCGGGAGGGGCGGCGCCGTTCTACCGGCGCCATCACTCGTCACCCCTTCACGGGCGCTCTTGGGCGGCGGCGCGGCAAGGGCATAGCTCCCCGCGAAAGGGTCAAACACGATGGACTCGATGTATGCGGAGCCAGCCCGATAAACGCTGCGCTCGATGACATTCTTCAGTTCGCGCACGTTACCGGGCCACGGGTAGCTTTCGAGCGCCGCGATCGCTTCGTCGCTGAACTCGGGCACGTCTTCCCAGCCCAGTTCATGGGCCATACGCGCCGCAAAATGATTCGCCAGCAGCATAATGTCTTCCTGGCGGGCCCGGAGCGGCGGCAAATGCAGCACTTCAAACGAAAGGCGGTCCAGCAGGTCCTGGCGAAATCTGCCTGACCCCGCCAGCGTCCGAAGGTCGGCATTGGTTGCCCCGACAATCCGCACATCCACCCGAACGGGCCGCGAGCTGCCCACCCGTTCGAAAACCCCGTACTCGACCGCGCGCAGGATTTTCTCCTGGGTCTCGAGCGGGATAAGCCCGATTTCATCAAGGAAGAGGGTCCCTTCGTTAGCCATCTCGAAGCGCCCCGCCCGGCGGGCCGTTGCGCCCGTGAAAGCGCCAGCTTCGTGGCCGAACAGCTCGGATTCGATGAGCGAGGGCGCAAGCGCGGCGCAGTTCAACGCCACAAAAGGCTGTTGCCACCGTTTCGAAAGGAAATGAAGCCGGGTGGCCGCCAGCTCTTTCCCGGTTCCGCGTTCCCCGAGGACCAGCACGGGACGGTCCACCCGTGCCGCACGAGACAGGTGCTCCTGGAACGTCAGAAACGCTTCGCATTGGCCAAGTGCTTCCTGCACCTCAGGTACGGAGGCCTCGATTTCTTCGCGCCGCTGGCCGCGATTTGGTTCGCTCATGGCTCAATTACCCTCTTGCGCTATGGATTCTCACCAAACAATAGCGTTTTTCGCCATGCGCGTCAATGCCTCAATGGCTGTCAGGTGTGCATAAGGCACAACTTACTAAAGGGTTATGTGTGAAGACCCTCTTTGGCAAGACCTTTGCAATGTAGGAAGAACCGGTTGAAAGGATGGGAAGGACCGATGGCGGAGGCAATTGAAAAACAGATTTGGGCGAACGGACGCACGTTCTGGCGGGTGCCGTTCAGCACGGAAGTTGAATACTTCTACGGGTCGGGCGCCTCGGGTAAGGCGCGCTGCCGGGACCTGAGCCGCGGCGGATTGTCGATGACTCTGGGCCGGTACCTGACGCCGGGCCGGAAGGTTCTGCTGCGGGTATTCAGCACCTGGAACCCGAACGAGGCGGCCGAATTCAAAGGGCGCATCGTTTGGTGCCGCCCGACGGAGCGGCCCGAGTGGTTTCGCGCCGGCGTGGAGATTCTCCGCGACGTTCCCGAAGTGTTAGAGGACCTGTCGCGCCTAATTCTCGAAGCAGCGACAGCGTATGCGGGCGAGTCAGGACAAAGGGCCGCCAAAGGGTCCGGCAAAGAAATGCGGACCCCCGCACAGTACCGTCCTCGGTCCCATGCTCGCGGACTGGCGTATGCGGTCCTGATTAGCCCCCGGGTGTCTGCATCAACGACTCTCGCTGCCCGAAGCGGCGAATAGGAAACTCAGAAGGAGGTTTGTCATGGGTGTCTTCACACGTACACGCGACATCGTGAACGCAAACGTTAACGCCATGCTGGATAAGGCAGAGAACCCCGAGAAGATGGTTCGTTTCATGGCCCGCGAGATGGAAGAAACGCTCGGACGCGTCAAGGTCGCGCGGGACGGGGCTCTGGCCGCCCGGCGCGACATCGAAATCGAACTGGAGCGCGTGCGCGAGCGGGCCGAACTCTGGGCCGGCAGGGCCCGCCTGGCCGTCGACAAAGGCCGCGACGACCTCGCCCGCGAGGCGCTGGTTGAAAGGCGCCGGTACCTGGGCCGGGCTGCCGCGCTCGAACAGGAACTGGTTCAGGCCGATGCCATGCTCGAACAGTACCAGCAGGACATCGACGCGCTCCTGGCAAAGCTCAAGCTGGTCATGGAGAGAAGGCGCATGCTTGTGCAGCGCCACGTGCGGGCGGGACAACATCGCCGCGCGCAACATCAGCTGCGGCGTTTGGACACCTCGCGCGCGATGCAGCGGTTTCATGAATTCGAGCACCGTATCGAGTGCATGGAGGCCGAGGCGGACCTGGTGAACTTTGGACGGCGGCCCAGCCTCGAAGAGGAATTCGCCGGATTGGGCGCAGACGAAGAGATCGAACGCGAACTGGAAGAACTCAAGGCATCCGCCGGGAACTGACGGCGAGGGATGCGCAACGAAACTACGTGGAGAGAGGACACCACCATGGCTTACGAATACACCACCTATCGCTCGGGGCTATACCGGTCCCGCGATGGCATTTTGTTCGGCGTTTGCCGCGGCCTCGCCGACTACTTCGACCTGTCGGCTTTCTGGCTTCGGGCAATCGTGTTCGGCGCGTTCATCTTGACCGGGTTCTTCCCGGTGGTCTTTCTGTACATTCTCGCCGCCTTGCTCATGAAGAGGGAACCAGCGTACCACTATTGATGCAAGCGTTTCGTTCCCCCGCACGCGTGTGCGGGCAGAGCCCATCGCCCGCCGGCGCCGCGCATCCCCCAGCGCAAGGCCGGCGGGCGTCCCCTTTCGGGCAACCGCCATCCGAATTCCTGCTACAATAACAACCGGGCAGTTTGAGGCACGCCCGTGGGACAGCACGTGAAACTTGGCTTACACATAGCGCTTGTGTTCGGGTTGCTCGCCTCTGCCGCGGGGGTCCCCGCGCAGCAGGTCCTTGTGCGCACGACGGCCCGCGCGGCCACGCGCGAGGAAACGCGCCAAACCCTGCATGTCGCCGACATGACTACGGGACAGGTGTCTCCGTGGCAGGACACGTTTCCAGGAATGCAGGCCGTCACCCCGTTGGCCACCAGCCCTGACGGCGCCTGGGCATTCCTGACAACCCGGGCACTGTGGCCGCAGCCCGAGGGATGGCCGGCACAAATGGCGGCCATCAGCGCCGTGGCGCTCGATTCACCCGAAATCGTTCGCGCCGAGGGCGGGGGCATGCTCCTTGCGCCGAACATGAAGTTTGGATGCGCATTCCAGCAGCCCGGCCAGGATACGCTCTTTGTCGTCGGGCTCGAGAGCGGCGGACAAGACGCCCCGGAGCTGGGGAGTGTCACGCTTTGGATGTTTAGCCCCCTTGCGGGCTTCGACACAACCCCGCGGGTCACGTGGCGCTTGGCTGGGACTCCTGTTCAAGCCCTTCCGCTGGAAGGCGGCCGCATTGCTGTTCTCTGCCGCGGTTCGCTGGGCGTATCTCTCGTCATGTTCGATACGCGCACACGCCAGCTCTTGGCAGATATGCTCCTGTCACCGGTGGGAGACCCTGCCCAAGGGCCTGCGTCACCCATCGAGATGGCCATCACCCCAGACAAGCGGCGCGTGCTCGTCCTTGTGTCAGGTTTCTCGCTCGAGTCCCCCGAAGGGGAGCAGCGATCATGGTTGTATCAGTTGGATGCCGCGACGTTCGAATTCATCGCGGAACCCGAGGAGTTTCCCGGAATTCCACAGACACCGGCGCCGAGTCTGTGGCCCCTGGCCAATGGCGCCTGCTGGATGGCCACCATCAGTCCCGGCGAAGGATTCGCCTATCTCTACCGGCTCCCCCTCACGCCATCAGCCCCGCGCGCCGTCGAGCAGCCGTTTGTAAACGCCTTGGGACCCCTCCGGGTCGCACCTGACCCCGCGGGAACTGCCGTCGCGATCGGCGTGCGCGAGCGCCTCGAAATCTGGCCGGAGGGCGAACCGGCCGGAACTCCAACCCACTTCGAAAACAGCCTTTCGTTTGTGGAGTGGTGCGAGTTTGGCATCCTCGCGGCGGAAGCGCACCGGCTGCATCTGGTGAATCCGGAAGACGGCGCAATTCTCCAGACGGCCGCGTTCCAAAGCGGCGTTGTGGCGGAAGCACTCATGTTGGCCGCGCTCACGCGTGACGCCGAAACCGGCACGGGTGATTCACCGGCGGCCGGGTCCGCGCTCGCTGCTCAACTGCCGGACGTGGTGCTGTTTCGGGGAGAGGCGGTTGGACGCGAACAACGGGTCTTGAATATCTTGACAAAGGAAGGCCCCGAAGTGCCCTGGCAAATCGAGTTTGACGCAGCCGCCATGCCGTGGCTGCGCGCGCATCCCCGCTCGGGAGGCCCCGGAGAGGCGGGGTTCGCGGTGATGGGCGTCGACGCTTCGGTGTTCTCCTCCGAGCCTGCCGCCACGCCCCCCCTTCAAGGCGTCGTGCATGTCATGTTCCCGGAACTCGGGGCGCTCTCCGGGCAAGGTTTCCCCAGACATTCGATTGTGGTACAGGTATCCCCCCTGCCCGCAGGGCCGCGAAGCATTCTTTGGCTGCTGGGGAGCACGGAAGAAAGCGCGCGGCTTCTCGACCGTGCAGGAGGCCATCCGCTCGAAGCCGCAACGGCCCTCCTTGCAGGCCCGCCGCACTGGTTCAGCCACCGGTACGGGGCGTCCCCCTTCAACGAACCTCTGACGGAGCATGCCCTGGTGGTCTTGACCGCGCGTGCGGCGTCCGAGGGCATCGTCACGAGGCAGGCGCTTCTCTCCTACGTGGCCGCCGGCGGGGGCGTGCTCTTCCTCGGCGCCCATCTCGATGAATCCAAAGCGCGGACGCTCGCGGACTGGCTCGCGCCCACCGGCGTGCACCTGGATACCGCGGAAGACGTTTCGGGCACCTTCGACGTGTCTGGAGCGCCCCCCTTGTGCCGGAACTGGGGCTCGGCGGCCATCGAACGCGGCTGCCGCATCCGGGTGGACCCGCCTGGCACGACACTCGTGCGCGACCCTGAGCGCGGCGGCGCAATCTTCGCAATTGTGCCGTACGGGCTCGGCCGCGTGGCCGTTCTCGCATCGGCCACGCCGCTCGAGAACAGCGCCTTATCCGATCCGACCCACCGGCGTTTCGTGGGCGATCTCATCCAGTGGCTGGACGATGCCGGGCGCGAGGTATCGGACGTCGACGGAGACGGCCTCCCCGATGCCATCGAAGACGCCAACCAAAACGCCGCATTGGACCCCGGCGAAACGGACCGGTTCAACCCCGACACCGACGGCGACGGCATTCCGGACGGTCTCGAGGACCGCAACCGCAACGGCCGCACCGATGAGGGCGAGACCAGCGCGGTCAATCCCGATTCCGATGGAGACGGCATCTGGGACGGGGCCGACCTGTCGCCCATCCCGCCCGCCGGAACGCCCGTGCTCGACGCCGTCCGCCCAGCCGAATGGCCCGCAGAAGGAGGCATCTGGGTACAGCTCAGCGGACGCAACTTCGCGCCTGGCATGGCCGTGCGGTTCGGCGAACGCCCCGCCGCCCGCGTGCGGGTGCTCGGGCCGCGTGGATTGGAGGCCGAAGTCCCGCCCGCCGATTCCCCTGACGGCGGCACGGTCGATGTCGTCATGGAAGGACGCGAAGCAGACCAGACAGGCACACTCCCCGGCGGTTTCCGGTATCTCCCCCGAAGCTCCGTATCCCTCGCTATTGAACAGCAGCGCGAGACCGGCGGAGACATGCTCCGGCTTGCGATCAGCGCATCCTCCGAACGGTCCGCCCAGGTCGACCTCCTGACATTCCGCCTCAACACAGAGCCGCCGCGCGCGGTCGAATGGGGCGACGCGCTCCCCGGCATCGACGCACTGAGAAGCGGGCGGCAGGTGGTGTCCCGACCCGATCCCGAAGGCGGCATCTGGCTCGATATCTCCCCCGCGCGGACCGGCTACCCCTTGGGCGAACTCATCAACGTGTCCTGCCACACTGCGGACGCAGCTTCCGGCGAGGCTCCCCGGTTCATCATCACCCGCGCCCGCGCATTCGCACCCAACGGCGCGCATCTCGACGTGCAAACCGCCGAATAACACAGGACGAAGTCCTGCGGGATACCACGGTTGCCAAGACGGTCTGGTGTAGGGGCTTGACGTGCGGCCTTGACCCATTCACCTCGCCGGGTTATGGGCGCCGCGCATCTGGCGTCGCCGGGCCCCGGCCCGGCATTCTTCAGCCTGCGCCAGCGCAGACCCCTTTTGCGTCCCGGAAGCCATTTAGGGTAAATAGAGGGTTGCGGTCATCATGGCGGTGCGCCGGATAACAACACCTGGAGGACCTTGTCATGAAATACACGTGGGCGGCGGCAGTTTGTGCATTGGCGGCGGCGGGCGGCATCCTCATGGCCGCCGCGACCGAAGAAACCTCGCCGGACCTTAAGAAGGATGAGGAAGCAATCCGCGCGGTGATTCAACTCTACTTCGACGGAATCATCAAATACGACGAGGAGGCGTTGCGAAAAGCGTTCCATCCCAAGGCCAACGTCATCGGAACCACCAATGAGGGCGCCGTGGAATGGGAACCGTTCCAGGAATGGGTGGTGTATACCCGGGGCAAGGCCCCCGACCCGGCCGGACGCAACAACGCCATCGTCTCGATCGATGTCACCGGCCGGGCGGCTGTCGTCAAGACCGCCCTCGCCTGGCCCAGCGTTCATTACACCGACTACCTGTCCCTCTTGAAGATCGATGGCGAGTGGAAGATCGTCAACAAGATCTGGCACCGCGAGAAACCCTCTTCGCAGGCCCAGTGAGCCCTGCCGCGCATTTTCTGTGGTGCTGGCGTCCCTGTCCGGTATACTGAAATCCAATCACAACGCGGCGAACCGCTCGGGGAGGTTGAGATCATGACACACGAACTGAATCGCCGGACTTTCATGACGTCGTCGGCGGCCCTGCTCGCGTCCGGCCTATTGGCTCGGGCGTATGCGGCCGATGGCTCGCCGCTGCTTGCCGCGCCGCGCAACAAGAAGCCCGCGCGGGTGCGCGGAGCGTTCTTCTATCCGCCGAAACAGGTGGTGCTCGAAGGCAAGTGCGAAGATTCGTGGAGCAAACACGCGTGGTTCACCTGGCCGGGCAACCAGTTCGAGCCGGAAGCCCAGCAGGCAAAGTTTGAACAGCAGCTGGCCGAGATGACGCGCGATCTCACCCTTGCGCTCGAGGTTGACGCCACGCCCATCTACACCGACGCCGGCATTCAGGCCTTCATCGCGGACATAACCGCCAACAAGCCCGGCGCGCTCCTCCTGTTCAACTTCTGGAATTCCTTCAGCGCGAAAATATGCCCGATCCTGGATGCGTACGACGGACCCATCATCCTCTACCATCCCCTCGGCGCGAACCATCAATTGCCGCCCGAGCGCTTCCGCACCGAAAAAGGCATGCAGTACATCCACTCGATCGAGCACTGGGACGCCCTCGAGCGCGGTCTTCGCGCCGTCCATGCGAAAACTCGCATGGCGCAAAGCCGGTTGCTGCGCGTATCGGGACAGCTCGAGAAGGAAGCCGACGATCACATCGACTTTTTCGATATGCCCGTTCACGGCGTGCCCGCGGGGTACTTCAATGACCTCTATGACGCCACGGAGATAACGCCGGAAATGAAGCGCCTGGCCGCATCGGTGCGGAGACGGGCGAAGAGGATCAGCGACCTCGAGGAAAAGGCGTTTCTCGACGCCGTCCGCGCGCATGCCGCTGTGCTCGAGATTATGAAGAAGTACGACGCCGACGCCATCACGATCGAATGCCTGTTTCTCAAACACCGCAAGCCCTGCCTGAGTTTCTCGCTCAACAACGGCGCGCTCGTGCCCTGCGGCTGTGAGAACGACCTGAACGCCTCGCTCACCCTCATGCTGGGCGCAAACCTCTTCGGACGCGGCGGCTTCCAGCACAATCCCGAATTCGACACCGAAGAGAACCTCTATTTCGCCTCGCACTGCACTTGCACCACGAAGCTGCACGGACCGGACGAGAAAGACGCGCCCTACAACCTGCGGCCGTTCTTTCACCAGTTGCCAAAGACGCTCGCACTCGATGTGAACTGGCCCGTCGGCGAACGGATCACGCTGGGCAAATACCACCGCGACGAAAACAGCCTCGATGCCTGGTGCGGCGACATCGTCGGCGCGCCGGCGTGCCCGCCGGCGGGCGGCTGCGCCACGCGCGTGCTGGCGCGCATGGACAATATCGACGACATCTGCTCGATATACCCCGGCCCGCATCCCGTGGTCTGGTGCGGCGATTTCGCCCGTCACATGAAAACCTTCGCCCAGCTCTACCAGCTCGAGATACGCACCAACTGCTGAAGCGGCTGTCTCGACACTGAAGCACACCTGGGATCGCCGGGCGCCGGCTCGGCACTCGTCCCTGGCCCGCTACGGCAAGCGGCTGAGAGAGCCGGTCTACTTGCTCACCTCGACCGCCCCCAGCAGGTTTACTCCGTAGCAGCCGGCGTGGTCGGTCCACCAGGGGACGTCGCCGTTGGCGGTGCGGACCGCGTAGCGCGGGTCCATGCGGAGCGATTCGTACGCGTCGGGAAGCCAGAGTCCCAGCACGTACCAGCCGGCAGCCAAGTCTCCGGGCAACAGGCACGCGGCTTTGACGGTATGGGTAAGAGGCGCATAGCTGTCGTCTCCGGGGGTATGGGGCTGCCATGTGCGCGGATCGGCGTCCGTGGGAAACGTGGCCACGCACTCTTCGTCCTTGACCAGCACCAGAAGCACGGGCCGGGGGTTGTGGAACGTCGAGAACCCGCGGTTGATGAGCTGGACCTCGGCCGAAATCGTATCTCCGGGAGCCGCCTTTTGCGGAAACGTGGCGGAACGCAGCTCGATACGGTAGCCCAGATGGTCCTGGATGTATTCGAACGCGGTGCGCGGGACCGGCTGCCCGCCGGGCCCTTCGAAATACCCGTCGCTTATGGGCAGGTTGGCCTCGGCGGCCTGTTCGAGGGTGATGGGCGTGCGCATCCACGCGTCGATCGAAAACGGTTTTCCTTCCCGCTCGGAATAACTGTGGGCGAGGCTGAAACTCGAGTAGTGGTGAAGACGCATCCGGACCGCCGCGCGCACCCCGTCCACGGGATTGCCCAGGTCGGACCAGAAAAGCTCGCCGTCCACGGCCACAAACGGGCTCTCCGCGGTCATGTAATCAAACTCGGGGTTGCCCGGGTTCGAATAGAGCGGCGCTTCGGTCCACGTGCCGCCGCAGTTGTTATAGGCGAGAAATCCATCGTTGTGGAAACCGATACGGGCCAGCGGCGTACCCGAATGGGCGGTTTCGGCGTTGAGGAACGTGTAGTCCGCGAGCGCCACGTCCCCGAGGGTCCATCGCTTGTATTTGGGCACGCGGACCTGCGTCATGCGGTCTTTGGGCAGCACTGCGAGCAGTTTCAGGGTGATTTGCGACAGCGTCCCGTGGTCTTGTTCGAGTTTCAGCGCGGAACTGTGCCATTCGCCCCACGCGCCGACAAATCCCGCCTGCAATACGAAGATGACGTCGGCGTTCTCCTGGATCACTGGCGCGAGCTGGTCGATGTGCCCGAAAATGGTCTCTTTGGTGGGCCCCTCCGCCTGGTTCATCTCTTTCTCGTAGGCGAAGCGCAGCAACGCCTTCAAACCCCGGCGCCGCGCGGCATCCAGGCTCTCGCGCAGCAAATCGAGTTTTTCCCCGGATATCGGGCGGTTCATGAAACCGTCGAGGTAACAATAGGTCTGGGCAAGGGTAAGCCCGAACGGCTCGTAGCGGTCCGCGTCAAGCGTCCACCACAACTCCGAGTATCTGGGCGGAAGCGTCTCTTGAAGATGAGCAGCGGGACCCCAGATGCTCGAGTCACGCGGTTCCGCGATTAGGGTTTCGATGCGCCATCCCCGCTCGGGATTCCGCAGACCCGCCTTGCCTGAAGGATCGGCCGGACGAATCCCGCGGTAGGCAATGGTCCGGATGCCGGTCTCCCCGGACCCGGCCCAGACTGCGCTGCTGAAGCCCGCAACGACGGCCGCGATGATCGCCGCCCCTCTGAGTGCGCCTGTCATAGCATGCGTTCCCTCTTACCTGGCGCCTTTGTGCCGTCGTGGTGGAATGCCGCGGCCAGGGCGCGGCACTTCGCGCCATTACTCCGGCTTTTTTCCCTCCTCGGCGCCGCGATTCATCATGGTTTCGACGAATTGACGCTGGGCGTTCATCACGTTGTCCATCTGCCGCACGAAGGCCTCCACCTCCGCAGCCTGGCCGGCGTCAAGCGTGGGCGCCATCCGGTCGCGCGCCGCATGGAAGGCCGCGATCTGGCGGTCGATCGCCCCCCCGGGATTTGCGTAGACCTCGGGATTGTTCACCCATCCGCCCTGGGCGGTCATTTCCTCGACGATGACATCGCGGAACGCCGTGCGGTTTTCTTCGGTAAGGCCTTGCGCGAACATGGACAACTGGACGTCGATGCCGGATTCGAGCATGCGGCGCTCCTTGTTGGCCTCGTATTCGTCGAACACGGCCAGCTCATCCGCCGTCAATACCGTCGCCAACTGGTCGCGAAGTTTCTTGCCCTGCGCCTCCATATTCTTGCGCATCTCCTCGGGGTCCCCTTTGGCGTTCATGGCATCGAACCCCTGGGTGACCTGCTCGGAGAGGGAATCGATCATCATTTCCCGCACTTTGGCTTCGGTCTCGGGTGGAAGGTTCAACTCCTTGAAAAGTCCGCCGTACATGGTTGGGATGCTCATCTGGGCCGACATGCGCGCCATGTTCTTGCCCTGCTCGCCCGAGAACATCGCCGCGAACGGGTTACCTTTCGCTCCCGCTGCTCCCTCTTCCGGCGGCTTCTGCAGCGCCTGCATCATGGCCTTCAGCGCCTCCGCGCCCTGTGCGCCCTCAGCCGGCGGCGAAACGGCCGCGGCTGCCGCGTCGGCCTGCTGGACCTTCTCGACGCGCGCCTCGAGGTCCCGGACCTCCCGGGCGGCTTCGTCCACCCGCGCACCCATCTCATCGACGGTCTTCTTCATGGCGGCACTGGCCTGATTGGCCGCCGCAAGACGCGCATCCAGGTCGTCCGCAAGTCTCTTTTGCCCCAGACCCCAGAAGAAGGCGCCTATTGCCGCCACCAGCATAACCGCCGCCACGAGCCATCCCGCTGCCTTGCCCATGTCCCTCTCCTTTGAGACGCTTCCGTCCCCATCTGCCGCCGTGAAATTCGCCCGCTTGATTACCAGCATAGTACAACCGGGGCTCGGGGATATTCACTAGCGGAACGCCTGCCCCAAGAAAGGCGCGCAGGAATTCGCTGCCTGCGGAAGATAATGGCGGACAGCCTTTGACGCCTTCCTTATTCCGCGAGCCCGCCGCCCGTCACGCGGCCCCGTGCCAGGGCTTCAGCGCCGTCAGGAGCGGCTGTCAAACAGGCGGCGCGGCTGTGGAATCTCTGTTTGCGGAACTTTGCCCAGCAGAGTGGGCGGGTATATCACATGAATGGGGCCCTCGCGCTCACCGTGAAACCAGGCGGCCAGCTGCTCGAATCCCTCGCCGGTCGCATCAAACTGGGGCAGCCACATCTGCGCACAGGCCTCGGGCAATACGGCCTCGTTCTCACGATAGCTCCACGTCAGGACTTCAAAGTCTTCACCGAGCGTGCGGCCCGCCCGCCGCGCGCCGCTGCGCAGCGAAGCCCCGTCCTCGGTCGCGCTGCAATCAATAAGAGCCGTGACGCTGGCATCCATCAGCAGCCGGTGCACACAGCGGATGGCGTCGTGACTATCGAACGACACCGCGCGTATGAGCGATTCGTCCGGCGGGATCCCGGCCTCTTCGAGGGCGCGCAAATACCCGCGGCGGCGCTCGGCGCCGGGCTGAAATCCCGTAAAAGCCTTCAGCATAGCAATGCGCCTGTGCCCACGCTCAATCAAGAATTTCGTGCTCTCGTAGGCGCCCAGCTCGAAGTCGACCGTCGCGCAACTCAGTTCCGGAAACCCGTCCAAACGGCTGAGCGCCAGGTAGGGCGCCCCCCAATCGTGGATACGTTTCACCGTCGTATCGTCGAGCGGCAACGGCCCCGCAACCACGCAGCCCCGGTAGAGCTGCTGCCACAGACCGCGCGCATAGTCCCCGTTCGTGGAACTGCCGGAAGGATTGATGTCAAAGCAAATGTATTCCCCGCGCGACCCAAACAGTTTCAGCAGGCGCCCAAACAGCCACAACAGCACTTCTTCGCTGATCGGCACAACATCCAGCGACACCGGCAGTGTCAGGCCGATACATGCCGTGCCGCCCCCTCGAAGGGACCGCGCACCGATGTGCGGGTGATACCCCACCCGTTCAATAATGTCCAAAATGCGCTGGCGGGTCTTCTCGGCAACCCCTTCTTTGCGATTCAATACCTTGCTGACAGTCTTGGCCGAGACTCCCGCCTCCATCGCGATATCGTAAATGGTCCGATGTCTTCCTCTGCCCGCGTCCGTCATACGGCAACGCCCCCTGTTCCGTCTCTCGTCTATGGCCTGATCCCTAGGATACTCTAATCCCACCCTCGGGTCAAAACCCCGCCAAACGCCCGGGTATACATCCCAAATTGCGGACAAGCCGCAGTCCCTGGCACTAGGTACATATAGTAACTGGTTACCTATCCTCCATATTAAATGCATGCTTTTCGATTTATTTTCCATGCTATATACGGGAAGTTTGACATAAGCCAGATATTCGTGCTAGGCTTATCGTTAGGTAATCGGTTACTGCAGGGGCTGGAATTCAATGATCGAAAGCGTATTCTCAGAAAGGTGCCGTCCCGTTGGGCAACGACAACTGAGAGCGATGGTTAGAAATCATGTTGAAGCGGATGACCGTAGGTGAAGCGCACTTGAGGGATTCCATTGCGGGTGATGTAGGCGCGCGCGGTGACGGGCATGGTGCCGGTCCAGCCTACGGATTCGGGTTGGTGTTCGTCCCAGCGGTCTACTTCGATGACGCGTCCGTGGGCGAGGATGCGGTAGGTGATGCGCGTTTTAGCCTGTGGGCCGACTTGCGCACGCGAGCGTCCGATGATGGTCCCGTGGAGGTGAAGCCCTTCGTGTGTTGGCTGAGCCACTGTTTGATGCTTGCTAGGCATTTTTCTCCGACTCCTTTTTCACTGGCTAGGGTGGTCATGTAGGCGTTTACAACTTGGTTACTGGTATGCAGTTCGAGCGAAGACAGTATCTTGGTGAAACGTCCCAAGCCCATGTCCTGGATGGGAATGGAGGGCACGTCGGGAACGCGCCAGAAGTTGTATTTGTCGTAGCTGAAGGATTCCCCGGTGCGTTGGACGTGGTACAGGCTGGTGGCGAGGCGTCGTGCGACGGCGCCGCAGGCTTTGCGGAATCCGCCTTTGGGGTGGGATCGCATGAGTTTGTATCCCCAGCGTCCGAAGGGTTCGTTGCGTTTCTGGATGAGCTGTCCGGCGGCTTGCATGAGGGCGTGGTGCAGGGTCTTGTTGCCGCCGCGCCGGACGTGTTGGGCGACTTTGCCGGCGGATATTTTGAGCGACGGGTCGCATCCGGCAAAGGCGGCGAGTGCTTTGGCGCTGGGGAAGCGGTGCACGGCGACGATTTCGGCCATCCACAACAGGGCGGTCAGCGGGCCGATGCCGGGCACAGTTTCCAGCAGGGGCATGAGTTGTTTTCCGGAGACGATTTCGCCCGTGCCGAGCACGAATTCGGTGTTGTGTGCGTGTCGGGTGGCTTGCCGGGTGAGTTCGGCCACGCGCTGTCGTTGGGCGTCGTATTCGGCGATGTGCTGCAGGAGCGTGCCGCGAACCTGTTCCGGCAGCGGCTGCGGGCACACGCCGGGCGCATCGGGCAGTTTTCCCGAGGCGAGGTCTTCGAGGATGGCCCGTCCGAAGCTCCCCATGACCTTGCCCAGCGTGCCGAACGTATGGCCAAAACGCAGGACGATGTTGTTCAGCCGGTTGGACAGCTGGGTCGCTCTGCGCTGGGCATTGCGTCGGTTGCCCAGCAGGACGCGCAACACCTGGATGGCGTCGTCGGGCACGAAGCTGGGCGGCCACAGTCCCGTGATGGCGTGATAGGCCAGCATACGGGCGTCCAGCACGTCCGTCTTGCGTTTCGAGGCCCCCGCCAGCATCGGGTTGATGATGCGCGGTTCTCCGCCGAAGGCGCGCACTACCGGGAGGTGATACGTGGATGTTGATTCCAGGACGTACCGCAACGGATCGGCGTGGACCCCGTGGACGCGGAGCAGATCGCAGCACCACTGGCGGGCCTCATTCAGCACGGGCCAGTCCGTGGCGAAATCGCGCTCGAAGCGCAAGAACCCCTCGTCTTTGCGAAGCAACAAGCAGACTTGGATAAAGCGACTGTGCGTATCGATGCCAATTCCATATTCAGCCATAAGCTGTTGGGGTTCTACAACGTCCGCGCGGGACGCAGTGAACAAATCTTCTATTCGGGCTTTCGGCGCCATGTCGTTATCGTCGTCCCTTATTGTCGCAACCTTTCGAACTGATGTCGCGCATCAACGGAGTAAGACGCGATCTCTCGGCAAATATGCCTCTATGTATATACACGGCTCGTTGCCCTATTCTTTGCACGGAATGCAACGGATGCGCGTGAATACAGGGGGTTTCAACGAGGACGTTATGTGATCGGGTACGTTCGGTGCCCTAACCGAGCCTTACGTATATATAGGCTCTCATAGAAGGAGAGTAGCCATGAACAAAAAAGGATTCACACTGATCGAGTTGCTCGTGGTC
>DAOLNV010000103.1:0-10478 GCA_035416745.1 Candidatus Hydrogenedentota bacterium
CGTTCGAGTCGCCCGCGGCCCACCAATCAAATCAAGGACTTACGCACGAAAGCGTGGGTCCTTTTCTATTGAAAAAGCATACCGCAACCACGGCCGGCTGCAATCCCCGCACCCAGTAGAATTTAGAAGCCAGACGCTTTGCTCGTGCTCACGCGATTCGCTCAAGTGATTCTTCGGATACTTGCAGGGATGGCCGGGGGCATGTCTTCTGAAGTGCCGGCGCTGCCTCGCCGGTTTTTTGAGCGAGACGGCCTCGGATACGGCAAGATAAATCTGGAAATCCGTCAATTTCTTGGATACAGTGTGTGCATCCCACTGGGTTGTACGGGAAAATGTGGCGAACTGGGTGAAGTTCAGGTCACGGCTGTGGGCGCATCAGCCCGGCCAGGCATTGAGGGACACATCATGAAAGACACACCAATACTCTCCGGGTGCATGGGCATGAGCCGCCGCGGATTCCTGGCGACGGGCTGCGCGGCCTGTCTGGGCGCAGCGGGGTGCGCGTCGCTGAAGGGCGAGCGCAAGGCTGCCAAGACAGCCGCTGAGAAAATGCGTATTCGCACGATTTACTCGCTTCACGCCGAGGTGCAGCCCGGCCCCGACTGGCCGAACGTGGGTTTCGATTTCCGCCCGCCGATGGAGCGCATCAACAACGAACTTGCGTTGGCGTTCCCGCACTATGAATTCTTGCCCGCCCTCGCTACGGGTCCGGAACAGGCCAAGAAGATCCTCGAAGAAGATGCGTCAAAAAACATCGACGGATACATCGTTTATCAGATGAACTGCTGGAATCAGGTCGTGCAGACCATCGCCGCCTCCGGGAAACCCGTGCTGTATGCCGATTTCCAATACGCCGGCAGCGGCGGGTTCCTGGTCTACACGGCGGGGTTCTTGCGTAAGAACGCACCCAACGTCGGGTTCGTGGCGTCCTCGGATATGAAAGACCACATCGCGGCCGTGCGCTGCTTCGACATGGTGCGAAAGGGCGGGTCTCCGGCGGATTTCGTTGCGGCGGCCACGGAAGCCCGCGTGAAGTCTACTCCGAAACCCGGGAGACTCGCGTGTAAGGATGATCCTCTCAGGGCGTTGTCTCCTGATGAGTGCCTGGCTCGGATGAAAGCGTCGAAGATCCTGGCCGTACGCGACCAGGAATCGGGGCCCGGCGGCGAATTCATGGGGATCCCCATTATCAAGGTGAGTTTCGCCGAGGTGAACCAGGCATGGGAGACCGCCGACAAGGACGAGACTCGCGCCGTGGCCGATCGTTGGCAGCAGAACGCGGCCTTGGTTGAAGGCGTCTCGCGTGAGACGCTTGAGACTTCAGCCGCGATGTACCTCGGCCAGAAAGCCGTCTTGAACAAATACGGCGCTAACGCCATCACGATAAACTGTCTGGGAGGCTTCTACGGGGGTCATATTCACGCGTATCCGTGTCTGGGGTTCCACGAGTTGTGCAACGAGGGCTTGGTAGGCGCCTGCGAATGCGATATCGCCTCGACGGCGACCATGGTGACCTTTGGTGCCCTGTCGCAGGGGCGTCCGGGCTACATCTCGGACCCCGTGATTGACACGGCAAAAGGCGAGATTATCTACGCGCACTGTGTGGCCTCGAACCGGCCTTTCGGCCCCCAGGGCCCCACGAATTCATACGAGATCCTGACCCATTCCGAGGACCGGCAGGGCGCATCGGTACGGTCAATTCTGCCGTTGGGTTACATGACAACCACCGTGGAACTTTCTTCAGACCGCAAAGAGGTCCTCTTCCATCAGGGCAAAGCGGTCGAGAACGATCCTGACGACCGCGCATGCCGCACAAAGCTGGGAGTCAAGCCGGCCGGCGACATCGAAAAACTCTTCACCATGTGGGACAAGTGGGGTTGGCACCGGGTCACCTTCTACGGCGACCTTAGGGAACCGGTCTTCGCGCTTGCCGATGCAGCAGGCTGGAAGGTGGTCGAGGAAGCTTAGGCGCTGCCAATATAGAATCTATCGCCACGCGGGCACGGGGCGGAAAAGGCTCCGTGCCCGTTTCTATTTGCCGCAAAACCTGGCCACGATGTTCAGAATAACGGTGAGCACGATGCTGACCACAATGCACGTGACTATTGGGAAGTGGAACGAAGACCGCTCCCCTTGCACATGGATATCGCCCGGGAGACGTCCTAAAGGGACGCCCGTCTTCGCGAGCAGCCAGACCGCGCCGCCAGCCACGACAAGCCCAAGGCCGGCCACGACAATCCATTTTCCAATCGATGCGGCGTCCACGCTGTCTTCCTGATATGTTGTGTTTTCCGCCTTCTTATTGTCGCGAGACGGAACCCGGGGTGTCAATTCAGAAAGTCGGCAATAGAGATGCAATTGGCGCTTTGATTGTGGGACCAGCCCTTTCGCCGGTCATTCCTCACTCGGTACGTTCCTGGAACCGGGCTGTGTCTGCGGTTCCTGACGCAGATCAATGACCTGACCGGCAGCGTTGGCGCGTTCCAGCAGCAGGTCTGTCACGTTGCACCATCGGTTCGCCCGGTCCAGAATCCAGCCATCCGAGGAGACGGCTATGGCATCGCTGGAGGCCACCGTCGCGTCCACTTGGTTAATGAGCCGGATATCCCAGTCCCATCCTGATTCTTTCGCAATAGCAATCATCATCTCCTTAAGGCGGCCGCTGTTGGAGACCGGCTTGTCAAAGAACCAGCAGACCGGGGCAGGGGCGCATGTCTCCAGGACCGCGCCGATCAGCCGGATCGCGGCGCCGGTCTCGACAACCTTGCGGTACGAGCCATGGACGCTTGCCATGTCGCGTACACAGCCATCGCGTCCGCGAAGCAGCACGCCGCCGGAAAGGATGCTCTCTGCGGCAATGAGCAGGTTGTAGCCATCGATAACCATGGGCTGGCCGCGCAATGCCCGGGTGCAAACCTCGTGGCTGCGGCGATGCTCGAGCGATTGGTCGGAACATGATGCGCGCAATACCGCCCGGCGGTGCCGCGTGGTCAGTTGATAGTGATCGCCCACGAGCTTGAGCGCGGCGGTCTCCGCATACCGGCGTGTGAGCAGGAACGACATGTCTTGAACGGCGCTGCGGAGCAGGGGAATCCATTTGGGGGCGAACAACGCGTTATCGCGGGGATGCCTGCCTCTGTGTCCCTCCTGCGGCGGCACGGGTATCCTCCTCCTGCGCCGGGGGCCGTCATAGCACTCAGCCGCGCCGCGGCCGCGCTACTCCTCGATGTCCCGGGAACCTTTCGCTGAAGACAGTTCGGCCTTGATCCGGTCCCGCTCTATCGCGGCACGGTTGATGCCGTCGGCGGCCTGTTCACTGGCACGTTCCATATCTTCGAAATACCGCTCGCGGTTAAGCCCGAATTCTTCGAGCAAGTGGCCATACTTGTGTTGCATCATCCTGGCAACGAGGCCCTCCGTGCGGTGGGCGATTCTCCGTGCGGGACTGCCCCCCCAGACCTCGAGCGGGCCGACGTCCTTCGTGACTACGCTATTGGGTGCGATAACGGCTCCGTCACCAATCGCAACGCCGGGTCCGATATAGACCCGGCTGGTAATGAGCACGCAGTTGCCTATCACGATAGGCTCCGCAATATAGGGGGTGAGCCGCCAGTGAGCAGAGGTCCCGAGAACCATGTGGTTGGTGTCGCGGACCACCGCGAACTCGGCCAGCCCGGTAAAATCGCCGATTTTGATGAGTTTGGTCGCCTCGAGAAAGCAGAAGTAGCTGCAGCCCGAGCGTGTCCCAAAAATGATCTTGCCCTCGCCCTTTGTGCGGAGAATGACGTTGTTTCGGAATCGGCAATCGTCGCCCAGCTCGACATGCCCGTCGACTTCGAGGAACCTTGCCGGAAAGCGGCAATGCGCCCCTTTCTTGGCGAATTTGCGGCCGTGCCACCACGTGCGCCACGCGCGAACAAACGGTTTCATCACTGTCAGCCTTTCAATCCAAAGAAATACCGTATCACGAGGGTCCCGTGAAGGCCAAACGGCGCGCGGGCCATGTGGGGTGCTCCTCTGCCCGGGGAAGAGCTAGTACCGTTTCACCGAGACGAATTTGCCGGTCTGCCCGGACTTGGCAATTGCGTCGCACATCGCAATAGCCTTCCGGCCCAGTTCACCGGGCGTAACCGAGGGCGCCTTGCCCAGAATCGCGTCTACAAAACCCTGCTGGCTTGTTTTCGCGTTCTTGGTCAGTTTGGGATGGGCGACCTTGTATTGGCCGTGTTTTGCCCCCGGCGTTATGACTTCTATGGGGTGGTTGGGGTCGAAACCCTGGCGCAGCATGCCCTTGGTGCCGTAAATTTCGAGATAGCCTGCGCCCACGGGGAAGGTCCAGCTCAACTCCAAGACCCCCGTGGCTCCGTTGGCGAACCGTGTCAGGACCATCACGTTGTCCGGCACGTCAATACGCGTGATACGCGTGTCGACGTAGGCCGCGACCTGCGAGATGTCGCCTGCCATCCACCGCATGAGGTCGGTCATGTGCACGGCGATATCGAGGATCAAACCGCCCTGGTACTTCTTCGAGACGAACCACTTTGCTCCGGGCGACCACCCGATGTCCGGCGTGGGCCCGCCCGCACGAATGCAGCGGACATGCGTTGGCTCGCCGATCGCGCCCTTGTGCACCAAGCCCGCCATGGTTTGGTAAATCGGGAGATAGCGCAGGCTCTGGTTAATCTGGAGTACGCGTTTCTTGCTCCTGGCGGCGGCGATCATGCCCGTGCATTCAGCCGGAGTGGCCGCCATGGGCTTCTCGCACAACACGTGGATGCCGTGCTTCAGCGCAGCAAGCGTCTGCGGATAATGGAAACAATTGGGCGTGCAGATGGATACGGCATCCAGCCCGGAATTCAGAAACCTGACTTCATCGGTGAAGCCTTTCGCGTCCAAATCCAAAGCATCCTTGAGCTTGTCGATCTGTCTGCGCTTGATATCAAGCAGCGAGACAATTTCGACACCAGGAATGCTTTTGTAGTGGGGAACATGGTCGACCGTGGCAATCTTGCCGCAACCGATGATTCCAATGCGCAACTTGCGTGCCATGAGGATCTCCTCTGTCTGCTTTTACGGGGTTCTGAAACTTCCGGCAACAGTATTGGGCGCGATCTTAACATTGTGCAGCCGGGTCTGCAATCATAAGAGGGCCAGGATGTATACTGCTCCCAACACCAAAAGCTGAGGAGTTTTCTGCCATGACTTACTCGAGATCCCTGGCTGCCGCCATGCTCATCTTCACCTTCCTGACCTTTGCGGCATACGCGGGCGAGACCATCGACGGTAAACCGGTCTATGTGGCCAAACGGGCCCCTGCGCCGCCCGCATTGTCGGGTGATTGGGCCGGAGCGGTCTGGAAGGAAGCCAACACGCTTCGGGTAACACACTTCCTGCCCAAGCTGGAGAATGGGCTCGAGGACAGCGGCCACCGGCCCGATACAAGGGCGAGAGTGCTCTACGATGCCAAGGGACTCTACGTGCATTTCCGCGTCAAAGATCAATATGTGCGCTCCATCACCACAGCGTATCGCGGGCCGGTGTGGGAAGATGCCGCGGTCGAGTTCTTCGTGCAGCCGAAAGCGGCTCGGGGGTATTTCAACTTCGAGATCAACTGCGGGGGCGCCATGCTGCTTTCCTACCACGAGAATCCGGAGTGGAAAGGCGAAAGCCTGCGTCCTGGCGGAGGCGTCCCCTGGGAACTCGCCTCAAAAGTGAAGATATTTCATTCCATGCCCGAAACGGTCGAGCCCGAAATCGCCGGGCCGGTGACATGGCATATCGAGTACTTCATCCCATTCGAACTGTTCGAAGAATACCTGGGGCCATTGGGCGGCGTCGCGGGGCAGACCTGGCGCGCAAACTTCTACAAGATCGCCGAGACCAACTCGCATCCGCATTTCGGGGCATGGTCGAAGATAGAGGAAGGGAATTCCTTTCATCAACCGGAATTCTTCGGCTATCTGCGCTTTGAAGACTCGGCCTCTAGCAAGGCCGGCGGCGTTTCCCGCGAGTAAACGTCAAGAAAATGCTTGCCCCGAAGTAGTATGCAATATAGAGCAGTGACCAATACCGCAAGGCCCATGGATCCCGCGGATAGGACACGACGAGCCACACCATGCACGCGCCCCACAAACAGGTCAGGCTCAACGTCAAGGTGCGCAAACGTTGCGCGCGGCTCGGATAGAGGTATTTCACCGGGATGAACACCGCCGCCGCCAGCACCCACAAGATCGCCGCGCTTATCCATTGAGGCCAGACCAGCACGTGCAGATAAAACACGGTCACGTTCCAGTACGAGGGGAAGCCTTTGAAATAATGGCCGTCGGTTTTGGCGTCCCTCTGGGAGAACTGATATGTCGACGCGAACGTGATGGCGATGGCCGTCAGGATACGAGTGTCCTGCGCGACGACATCGCTGTACACGATGAACACGGCCGGCACAATCACATACGTGAAGTAATCGACAAGGTTGTCGAGCAACGCGCCATCCAGCAAGGGCGCGAATTCCTTCACCCCGGCCACGCGCGCCAAAAACCCGTCGACCGAATCAATGATAATCGCGACAGCCATCCACAGGAACGCTGTCTTGTAGTCCCCGCAAGGGATCGCAACCAGAGCGAGCAGACCCGCTACGGCCCCGGAAGCCGTCAACCCATGCACCAGCCACGCCGCGGTAATGCGGCCCCTTGAACGATTGCTATGCTCCATGGTCTTCCTTCACGCACTCAAAATGTTCGCCCCGCAACTATACCAAATCCCCCGAATACGCGTGCCGCAGCAGACGCGCCGATCCCGACCGGTGCGGGCGTGTAGTACCCGTCACCCACCCTTGTTCGCTCTGGGTCCTTTTTGTCCCTTTGACCGTCTCCAGCGCTTTCCCTTTCCGATTCGATATCTGTTCCTTTCCTCCGTATAATCAGAGTCCGGGACACGTTTGGGGGCAGCATTCGGCGTCTTTCGCTCTCCCCTCGCACGAATGCGAATTCAGAGGAGGAACTGCCGTGCAAGGCGGGCTGGTTCTGGCCGACTATCTCATTCTCACCGGGTTCTTCGTCATCATGCTCGGCATAGGCATCTATTTCTCAGGGAAGATGCGTGATCTCAAGGATTTCTTCTGCGGCGGCAACAAGGTTCCGTGGTGGGTATCGGGCGTCTCGCTGTATATGACGACATTCAGCGCCTTTGCGTTCATCTCCTATTCGGCCCTGGCTTACAAAGAGGGGCTGGTCTGCATCACGATCTGGTGGCTCACCGTCCCCTGCGCAGCGCTGAGCGCGCGCTTCTTCGCCGCACGCTGGCGGCGAATCGACATTACCAGCCCCGTGGAGTTCATCGAGCGCCGCTACGGCCCCTCGCTCCGGCAATGCTTTTCCTGGGCGGGTGTTCCGTTGATCGTCATCGACGACGCCCTGAAGCTTTTCGTGATCGGAACCATGGTGACCGTCAGTCTTGGAATGCAAAATGTCTGGGCCATGCCGGTTGCCATCATCGTGTGCGGAACGGTCATGCTCAGCTACACGCTGATGGGCGGGCTCTGGGCGGTGATGATTACCGATACGGTGCAGTTCGTCATCATGGGAGCGGCGGTCATTGTACTGATACCCCTTGTGTTGCTGAAAGTGGGGGGAATCGCGCCGATTTTCCAGAATGCGCCCGAAGGATACTGGCATCTCACCAGCGATGACTACTCGTTCTGGTGGCTTCTGCCGTTCACCTTGATGCAATTCCTCGTCTATACCACCAAATGGCCCATCGTGCAGCGCTATTACTCCGTGGAAACGGACAAGGAAGCGCGCAAAGTCGGATACACGGTGGGATTCCTGACTTTCGTGGGAGTGCCTCTGCTCTTTCTGCCGGCATTCGGCGCACGGGTGTTCATGCCCGGCGTGGCTGATGCCAATACGGTGTATCCCGAGGTCTGCAAATCGCTCCTGCCCCCCGGACTTTTCGGGATAGTCATCGCGGGCATGTTCTCAGCGACCATGTCGATGCTCTCGAGCGATTACAACGCGGTGGCCGCCGTTATCACGAATGACATTTACAGGCGCCTGTTCGTGCCGAACGCCTCCCAGAAGTCACTGGTGCTCGTGGGCCGCCTCGCTACACTTGGGATCGGTTTGGTCGCCGTGGCTGTCGCAGTAATTCTGTCCCAGATGGAGAACCTGCGCGACCTTGTGCAGATCATGGCGGGAGTATTCAGTCTTTTGCTCCCCCCGGTGGGCATCCCCATTTTTCTGGGTTTCCTGACGCGGCGTGTGTCCAATCGGGGCGCGTTGGTCGGATTCACTCTGGGCTCGGTATGTGGCGTGGTGGGGTATGTGTTGAGCCTGCTCCCGCCTGAATTCCTTGGTATGGATCCCGAAGGCACGGGGCTGGCGTTTCTCAACACGGTACCGTATATGGCATGGATTACCGCTCTACCTACGTTGCTCGGCGTGCTCGGGCTGAGTTTCCTGCTGCCCGACGGGCCAGACAAACGCACGGAAGTGAGTGAGTTTCTTGCGGGCGTCGAAACTGAGGAAGAACCCAGGCAAGTGCGCACCGACTTCTCGCACGACGCCGCCGTGGCTATCAGCATTATCGGAGCGTCCACAGGGCTTATCGGCCTGCTTCTGGCGGCGGCCGTTGCCGCGACCGGGCACATCGCGGACGGACTCTATTCGATCGGCGTCGGCGTGGTGCTGGCTGTCCTCGGATTCGCCGCTTGGCGGTATGGGAAACGGGCCGCGGCGCGTGCGGGCCGCGCGGGGGAAGCTGCGTCATGAGCGGGCAAAAGCACTCTCTTGGCGTGGGATTGATCGGCTCGGGGTTCATGGGCCACACGTATGCGCGGGCCGTGTCTACCCTCGTCGAAGGCGCCCACCTTGCCGGTGTTGCAACAGGCAGCCGGGCCCCGGACTTGGCCACGGAATACGGCGTCCCGTTCTACGACACATACGAGGCTCTCGCAGCCAGCCCTGACGTCGATCTCGTCTGCGTAGGAACACCCCACGCTCAACACGCTGAACACGCCCTGGCGGCGATTCAAGCCGGAAAACACGTGCTCATCGACAAACCCATGGCCACGACCCTCGAGGATTGTGACGCCATAGCCGCCGAAGCCACAGCACGCAACCTCAAATGCTCGGTGATGTTCACTCAGCGTAACCGGGTTGGTGTTCGCGCAGCTATCGAACTGATAACCTCCGGCCGCGTCGGCCGCGTCATGCACATCCGCACCTGCCAGATGGTGCCCAACGGTATGCATGCGGTCCCCAAATGGCAGATGAAGCCGGAAAATGCCGGACTCCTCCTTGGCCACGGCATCCACAACTTCGACCTGCTCCGGGTCCTGACCGGCAGCGAGTTCGGCTCGGTGTTCGCGAAGTGCCGCACCATGACCGGCGCGCCTGTAGAGGGGACGACCGATGCAATCGTGACCATGAAGGACGGAACGATCCACTACGTATTCTGTTCGTTCGAACTGCCCAAGCCCGGCTTCCCGAGAAGCGAATTCGCCGCGCGTGTCATTTGCGAAGAAGGGCTTATCGATATTGATCCGTATGATGAGACCCGGGTGGCCTGCGGCGGCCGGGGATGGGAATCGCTGGCGAAGCAGCCGCCCATCGATTGGGCCGGGCAAGGCTATCTCGACCCGAACCGGCTTCAGACCTATGCTGCGACGGTCCAGGATCTCGTGAATGCCGTCCATGAAGAGCGGGAGCCGCGGGTGACGGCATGGGATGGGCGGCAGGCCGTGGCTGCGGCGCTGGCAGCGTACGAGTCCAGCAAACTGGGGCGGGATGTTGCGGTCAGGTGATCCGAATGGGAACATGACGGTGTGGCCGGTACCAACACAGGAAAGGCGAGACCATGAGATTAGCACGCATTTTGGACGCGAATAACAAGATGATGTATGCCGCACAGCAGAAGGATGGCCGTCTGCTTAAGCTCGAGGGAGACGTGACTTCCGGCGAATCGCGCATCTCGAACGAAGACGTCAAGCCCAGCCACTGGCTTCCGCCCTTGGACCCGACGGCCATCCTGTGCATCGGCTTGAACTACCGGAAACATGCCGAGGAAGGAGGACAGCCCATCCCCGAGTATCCCGTGCTGTTCATGAAGAACCCTGCCGCGGCGACCGGTCACAAGGAGCCGATCAAGTTGCCGGATGTGTGCAGGGAAGAGGTCGATTACGAGGCCGAACTGGCCGTGGTCATCGGCAAACCCGCATACAACGTGCCGAAAGCGGAAGCTCTGAGCTACGTCCTCGGTTACACCTGCAGCAACGACGTATCCGCGCGCATCTGGCAGTCGAAACTCGGGGGGACGCAATGGTGCCGCGGCAAGGGATTTGACACCTTTGCGCCGCTCGGCCCAGTTCTGGTTACCCCGGATGAAGTCCCCAATGCCAACGCGCTCGCCATCAAGGCCTTCCTGAACGGCGAGATCATGCAATCCTCGAATACGAAGGACATGATCTTCGATGTGCCGACCCT
>DAOLNV010000103.1:10578-16322 GCA_035416745.1 Candidatus Hydrogenedentota bacterium
ATGGCAGCGGCCTTTGTGGCGGGCATGATACCCAATCCGCATGCGAGATCGCTGGCGCAGCGGCTTGAGGAAGCTGCGAACGAGTTTCGCCGTCTCGGATTGCTCAGAAAGCATCATCCGGACCTGCTGCGGAGGGCCAAGCGGGTTCCTGTGCGGCGCCTGGCAAAGGAAACATTTACTGCAAAGCACAAGAAGGACGATTTTGATTCGCGCGGGTTGCTACTGCTGACGGACGATGCCGTGCTGTACTGGGACCTTGGGCAGAGTACCCGCCTCGAACCCTATGTTTTCCGGCCCGCGAATGCGTCGGCAACGCTGCACCTGCGCGAGCCTTATCGAGAGGGAGAGCACGTCTGGGTGGAACTTGAATGCGACGGTACGTCGCGATACCTTCAGTGCGAGAAGGTCAGGCAGGTGAACGAAAAAACGCGCAAGCTGTTCGGCGATATCCAGGCCGTCTTGCATGCCCCCTCAGTTTCCGCGTAGTTTGTACCCCAAGCCGCGTTGCATCGTGACGTGACCCGCAACATTGGCGGCCCCACAATGCCTGAGGAGGTCCTGTAATGCTCACCTTTCCGCGCCGAAAGCGGGCTTTGTTCATGGTTATGCTGGCTTGTGCAGCAATGGCAGGGCCACCTGCCGCGGCCGCTGCTCCGGCACTGCAGGACGTGTCCGTCAACGAGGATTTCGAAGGAACGCCACCCAATGTGACCGAATGGGCGAAAAACGGCCCCTGCACGGCCAATTTCTCCGGGGTCACCGACGAGAAGGCTTTCTCGGGCCAACATTCGTTCAAGCTCGATGTCACCGTCGACGGCGGCTCGTATCACTATTTCGGCGCGCAGATGCGCATGCCCGCCGAAGGGACGCTCAAAATGAGCGCCAGGGTCTTCATCGCCGAAGGTACGACCGCACGCGTCGGGTTCGGCACAAACATGGAGTATCCTCCAACCACGTACTCGGGATGCGGCCCGCAGGAAACCTTCGAAGGACCGACCGGGGATTGGAAACTGGTCGAAATCGACCTCGACGAACGCGGACGCGGCGGCGCCGAGGGCGTGCTCGGCCGGATGACCGCTACTCTTACCGGGAGCGACGTGGGCTGGTACCTGGACCGCTGGTCGCTGTTCATTCTCGGAGGAGCAGGCACGCGCGCCGTGGTATACGTCGACGACATCCGGGTCGAGGGCAAAAGCTACGCCGAAAACAACTACAAGGCGGTGCTCGATGAACGCTGGGCCAGCGCGCGACAGCGTCTTGAAACCGGCTGGCTGGCCGGCTGGCGGCAGCAGTTCGCCGAGGCCAGGCAGCGCATGCCCGAGTTGGAAGCCCTTCCCGGTTTCCTCCAGGAGGACGCCGCGTCGCTGCGAAAGAGCTTCGAAGAAGGCGAAGGCCTCGTTGCGGCCATCGAGCAGGCTGGACAGGCTACCCGCGAACAGGCAAGAACTATCGCCACGGCGCTGGACCTCATGAGATACGGTCCCGATACCCTGAGAGCCATCGCGCAGGGCGCCGCGGAAGGAAGACCCTGGGTCGTCTACACGCCTCGAGCGATCACCAATCTCCAGATGACCGGGACTAGATTCCCGATCCCCGCGCCCGTGGGCGAGGTCATCGAATGCTCGGGATGCCGCGGAGAGTTCGAAACTGTCGCCGCCGCGCTCTATGCCAACCAGGACCTGCAGTCCGTCGAGGTCCATGTCTCTGACCTGCAGGGCGGGCAGGGAATCATTCCGGCCGCTGAGATCGACCCATACATCGTCAAATGCTGGTACCAGGCAGGCCAGACCATAGTGCCGCAGCCGGACACCCGCCTGTATGTGCCCGAGTTGTTGTTGAAAGACGACAGGCTTGTACGCGTGGACCATGCCGAGCGGAACAACTACCTGCGCAGCACCGCCGAGGATGGAACCGAGTCGTATGTCCTTTGCAGCGGGAGCCAGAGTGGGGAAGACCTCGCTAACGTCCGTCCGGTGGACAGTCCGGTCCTGTTGCCGGTGGATATTCCCAGGCGCACCCTCCAGCAGTTCTGGTTCCGCATCCACATCCCCGGCAACGCGCCTGCAGGACACTACGCCGGCCAAATCACGTTTAAGGCCGCGTCGGGGGAGTCCACGCTGCCGCTCCGGGTGACCGTGCACCCCTTCGAGCTTGCTCCTTCCCCGCTGACCTACTCGATCTACTACCGCGCAACGCTGTCCGGTGACGGCAAACCGCCCATCGGCTCCGAGCAGAAATCCGAGGAGCAGTACCGCGCGGAGGTGCGCGATATGCGCGACCATGGCGTTCTGTACCCCACCAACTATCAGGGATGGAGCGACCGAAGCATGCCCCGTATCCTCGACATCCGCCGTGAACTAGGGCTTCCCACGGATGCCTTCTACAACCTCGGATACGGCGTCGGCAAAGCCTCCGAACCCGATGCGCTCGAAGCCAAACGCCAGGGTGTGAAGGACTGGCTCGGCAGGTGCGCCGCCTATGGATATAGGGACGTCTATTTCTACGGTATCGACGAAGCCCGGGGCGACGAGCTCAAATCGCAACAAGCAGCCTGGGCGGCGGTTCAGGAAGCCGGCGGCAAGACCTTCGTCGCCTGTTACCAGGGCACATTCGAGGCAATGGGCGGACTGCTCGACTGCGCGGTTATCGCGGGCAGACCCGACCCCGCCGAGGTCCGCAAATGGCACGCCGTTGGGTCCCGGGTATTCTGCTATGCGTATCCGCAGGTCGGCCACGAGGAACCCGAGACCTACCGCCGCAATTTCGGCATGGTCCTCTGGAAAGCCGGCTACGACGGCGCCATGGACTATGCATATCAGCACGGATTCGGCCACGTCTGGAACGATTTCGATCACGAAGTCTATCGCGACCACAACTTCACGTATCCCACGGTGAACGGTGTCGTCGACACTATCCAGTGGGAGGGATTCCGCGAGGCCGTCGACGATGTGCGCTATGTCTCCACGCTGGTGCGTCTCATCAAAGACGCCCCTCCCGCCCTGGGACCGCTTGCCGCGGAAGCCTGGTCGTGGCTCGACAGCGCCGATGTCGAAACCGCGGATTTGTATGACCTGCGCGCCCAAATGGCCGAGTGGATAACCCGGCTTACGGGGTGATCTCAATGGCAAAGTTCGGCGTCACACCGCGGAAAGAAGCAGAACTCGAGCGCCGCATGGCCGCATGCGGCGTGCGGGAATCCGACCTCGAAGAACGCTTTGTATCCTCCAGCGGCCCGGGAGGCCAGCATGTCAACCGCTCGGCGACCTGCGTCCAACTCAAGCATTCGCCCACGGGCATCGAAGTGAAGATGCAAAAGGCGCGGTCTCAGGGTCTCAACCGTTTTTACGCCCGCCGCCGCCTCTGCGAACTCATCGAAGCCCGCGAAATGGGGGAGAGGAGCCCCGAAGCCCTGAGACAGGCCAAACTCCGCAAACAAAAGGCCCGCCGCCGCCGGAAGACGCGTGAATTTCGGGGACACAATACGTAAACACTGGTGAGTATTGTGTCCCCGAAACTGCGAAACTGGCTCATGCCGGTTGAGGCACTTCAAATCCTTCGCGGTAGTCGCGGGTCAACATGGCATTCGCTTCGTCGTTGCCGATGAACCGCTGCGCGGCGGGATCAAACTCGAGCGACGTCTTCATCCGGTATGAGATGTTCGACAGATGAATGTGAGCGCATCCGAGATGCGCGTCCACGGGATTGCCATGCACGGCGTTCGCGTCGTGGCTCAGCACGGCGTTGATGAAGTTCTGGAAGTGATCGCCGGTGCCCCACTCGGGTTTTGCAGCGCCTTCTTCGTCGGGAATTTCTTTGCCCTCGGTATCGTAGAGCCGCGTGCCAACGGCGTAGCCTCCGGACCCGTAGAAGAGGTTGCCGACCTTCTGATCGCCTTCGGCGTTGGTCGCGCGGCCGCGCACCTCAAACACCGTCATCGTGCCGTCCGGGTACTTAAGCGTTGCGACCTGCGTGTTGGGCGTTTCGCCCTGGTCTTCATAGGTGTACCGCCCGCCCATGCTGAACACCTTGTTGGGAAGGCCCTTGTTCATACCCCAGATCGCGATGTCCATCTGATGGACGCCCTGGTTCCCGATGTCGCCGTTGCCGTATGGCCAGAACCAGTGCCAGTTGTAGTGCACATAATTGGCGTTGTACGGCCGCTCCTGGGCGGGACCCTGCCAGAGGGTCCAGTCGAGCCATTCGGGCGGGGCTTCGTCGGGTTTGAACCCGATCGAATCGCGGTTCTTGTAACACAACGCGCGCGCCATGTAGATGTCGCCAATGACTCCCGCGCGGATACGCTCGATGGCCCGGATCCAGGCGTGATCGGACCGGCTCTGAGTGCCGTGCTGAACGACGCAGTTGTTCTTTTTCGCGGCGTCGATAACGGCCAGGCCCTCGTTGTATTCGTGAGAGACCGGTTTCTCGACGTACACGTGCTTGCCCGCCTGGCAGGCCCACACCGTCCCCAGCGCGTGCCAATGGTTCGGCGTGGCGAACGAGACGGCGTCCACGTCCGCGTCCGCGAACATCTCGCGCATGTCCACGTACGTCTTCGGCCGCTTGCCAAACGTGTCCTGCATGGATTTCGCGTGGCCTTCGAGCACGCGTTTGTCGACGTCGCAGATGGCGACCACTTCCGAGGCCTCGCATTTGCTGAAACCCTCGAGGTGCGAGCCGCCGCGGCTGTGAATGCCCGCGACGCCCATCCGTACGCGCTCGTTTGCTCCGAAGACCTTGCCCTTGCTCATCGCGCCAGCCACGATGACCGCCGCGGCCGACGTGCCTAAAAATTGCCTGCGTGTTACCGGCATAAATCGAATCTCCTTGGTTTGCGACATCCTCGTCTACCCCGCGCCATTCTTGCGCATTTCGTCCGCAAACGCAAACCGGCGGGAACCGGGCCCGGCCCCGTTTCGCCTCCCTTCGGGAGCTCGCCTGCGTCGCCGCGGACCGGGTTCAGCCGCCGGCCTTGTGGGCGAGTTCACCGAACCGGTGGACCACCGCCAGCGCCGGGTCTAAAGGCACTTCCGCATGCCGCGTGCCTTTGGGTGTCTTGATGACGGGCGTTGTGCGGATGGTCTTGCCTTTGAACTGCGGCAACCACTGCCGTTCCGCTTCGAGCATGTCGGCCGCCATATCCCGGACTTCCTTGAGCGTCAGGCATGCCGACGTCAGCGGGTCGAGTGCGCACGCCGCGACGACCAGCTCGGGATCGCCTTTGATGGCCGCCTCGACCGCAAGCCCCTGAACCGTGACGTTGCTTTGGTTGAGCGCGGCGCACTGTGGCGGCAACGCCCCCACGACCGTCGGGTGCAACCCGAGGCGATCCGCAAATACCGGCACCTCCACGCAGCATCCGTTGGGCAGGTTTCGGATATAGCCGTCGTTGCGCACATTCCCCTGGAACTTGAACAGTTTCCCAGTCTCAAGGGCTTCGAGAATATACGAGCAATACTCGACGCTGCGCTTCTTGAGCTTCACGGGCTCGTCTGCCAGGTAATCCTCGTTCATCAGGTGGTCGCCGATCAGCTTGCACCACTTGTAGTACGCGCCCGACTCGCCCCCGAAAGCCGGCTCGTCGCAATACAGCTCGAGCGCCTTCTTGCTGCTGCGGAACCAGGGAACATACTCACTCAAATGCCCCGTACTCTCGGTCATGAAATATCCGAAATGGCGCATCACCTCAATGCGCACCTTCTCGTTGATGTAATACTCGGGCCTCTCGCAGACCTTCTTGAACC
>DAOLNV010000104.1:0-3914 GCA_035416745.1 Candidatus Hydrogenedentota bacterium
GGCTATAACTTCCTGAAACTGCTCCATGTCGCGATCTTCGGATTCAGCGGACTGTGGGCCATGTTCGGGCTCTGGCGCGGCCTCGTGGCCATGTGTGAACAGTCCTCACTATATCCGCGGCAGGCATTGCGCATCCTCTACGTGTGGGTGTTTGTATTCGCTTTTGTGGGAACACAGTGCGCGTGGACACTCCGGCCCTTCATCGGGAGTCCCGGCGCGCCATTCGAGATCTTCCGCAGCTACAGTCACATGAATTTCTACGAGGCGGTTGTGGACGGCATGGCGGGAATGGTGCGCGACCTGGCCGAGGATTGACCGGACAATGCAGGACGATTCCAACGAAATCATGACGGTCGAAGAAGTGGCAGGATATCTCAAGGTCAAGCCGCAGACGGTCTACAAGTGGGCGCAGGACGGCCAGATCCCCGGCACGAAACTCGGCAAGGAATGGCGGTTCAGACGCCGCATTCTCGACGAATGGATCGATACCGCGATCACGCTGTCCAAGGGCGGATTCGATTTGCTGTTTCAGCGGAGTCTGATTGCGGTGCGGGGCCAATCGATGCAGGTTGAGGACATCGATCGCATCATCGAGGAACTCGACCATGGCTAAGTCTGTCCGCGTCATCCTTGCGCCCGACGTTTTCGCGAGGGCTTTCATGGAGCCGGCGTCAAAAGCTGTCCTGGATTTCTGGCGCGATGGAAGAGTCACGCCCGTGATCACCTGGGATCTGCTGCAGCGGTACCTGCGCCTGTTGCGCAAGTTCGGCCTGCCCGACGATGCGTTGCGCAAATGGACCATGTGGTTCACCGCGCGCGGCAAGACCGCGTGCCTGCTGGAACCGCGCGCCTGTGAAGCAACCACGCAGGAAGGCATTGCACGCGCCGTCGAGGCAGGCTGCCCCGCGGCAGTCATTTCCTGCTTTCCCCCTCATGAAGCGCGCGCCGGCGTGCCTTGGCTGACGCCCGAGGCGTTCGTGAAGGAATGGACGCGACTGGCCCAATCGTGATTGTCCTGCGTCAGCCTCAGTACACCCGCACAAAATCGATTTCGCACTGGCCTTCGGAGCCTGGCTCGCCGTAGTCTGCCGCCTCGCCGTTATAGGGCACTTTGCCTACGAGCAGGCTTGCCGTCTCGCCCGATCCCGCGCCGCCGTGCTCAAACGTCCAGAGCCGCTGCCAGTCTTGGCCGTTATCGCTCCGTTCGATGACGCCCCTGCGGTCCAGCCAGCGCGCCCGCAACCAGACCCACTTGCCGGTGTCGTACTCGCCGCCGTGGGTCTGTTGTCCGTACACGTCGGACTGGAGTGTCCCGTCCGACCGAGTGCCGGCGCGGATGCCGCCGCCGTCTGGCCATACCAGCATCGCCCCCGGACCCCACGACTGGCCCCCGTCGGTTCCCTGCCTGACTTTCACAATAAACCCCCGGACCGTCGCGGCCAACGGCAACTTCAGAAACGCGTACGTGTTTCCATGCGCGGAAATCGTGAGCGCGCCATTCTCAATAGACAGGGCGGACGGGTTTGCGGGCGACACCACGGTTTCCGCTTCAGGCATCGCGTCAAACTCGATACTCAATACCGGCTCGCCCCATTCGGGTGGCTCGCGTAAGGCCTCCTGCTCGGCCAGCAGAGCCGCGGTGCGCGCCCCCACGCTATCCTGCCGCTCGGCCATGACGGCATCCACTTCGCTTTGAAGGCGGGGATTCAGCCTTGGGAAGTACTCGTCCTTGAGCACCTTTACCAACTCCGGCTTGTCCAGCCAGCTCGCGATAACGTGGAAGCGTCCATTGGCCCGGAGGACGTTCCGCACCAGTTCGGGGTTCACGCCGACCGGCCCGTTGTTGCAGAGCACACCAATGCAGTTGTTGATGTTGTAGCCGGACACGAAGTAACGCAGGTATTCGAAATCCCCGTACGCACTCGCGCATCCCTCGCCACGAAGGATAAAATCCACGTAGGCATCGGCCTGCGGCAAATAACAGTGCCCGCTGCCGAGCGCGGCGGTCGAGTGCCACTCGAGGATGCCGTCCTCGCCGATGAGCGCCCGGGTGCGCCGGGCAAGGGCATACAGTGCGGCCGGGTTCTGGATATACTGCCCGTCGAAATAGAGGCCGTCGGGCTTGTGGCCGGTCATGACTCTCGTGATGGCGGCCATGAACAATTCCATATTCTCGCCCGTAGCCCATCCAGGCGGCCAGCCCTTGAAATTCTCGAAGGAATTGAACGCGGCCGGCTCGATTGGCGTGCCCTTGAGAAAATAGTAGGGGCTGGTGTAAACGATGAAGCGCATCCCCTGGTCGTGAAGGATTTTGCGCACGCGCGCGAACTCTTCCGGGCCGTGGCGGGGCTCGAAATCCAGGTTCCAGTCTTTCCACAGCATCACTTCTGATTGAAGCAGCACGATGTTGCCGTATTCCTTCCAGGCCCGGAGAGCGTCATCGGGTGGGTAGCCTGTTTCGTTCGACCAATGCCAGACCACCTGGTCCTTGAACGACCGTTCCCAGGGATATGGTTTTGGCGGACATACCCCCAGCCACAGCACGGCGTCCGGCGGCAGAGGATAGGTCGCCACCGTAGCCGGATAAGGATCAAAACCGTCTTTGACGGTAATGTCCGAGCAATACAGCCCGAACGCGCCCCATTCATCGGCGATGAGATGGTTGTTCTCGTACGAAGCGTGCCACCCGGCCGGGATCTTGCGTTCGATGGCCGCTTCCAGTGGTCCGGCCGTATGAAGCATGAGAAGCGAGTCACCATTTATTCGGATGACCAGTTGAGGGTTTTCCGCAACGATACGCACGAATCCCGGGCCCGAATGCGTGACCCGCACCCCATCGAGAGGCCGTCCGAGGTGCAGCACGGCGACCTCGCGCTCGTGGCCGATGCCTTGGCGGCAGACGATGTCGCCGGATTGCGCCTGTACCGTGAATTTTGCCCCCGTCGTGACGGTCTCCACGTCGCCGCCGCGGGCCGTGCCGGAAATCACCTCCATCCCGCGCTGGGGCTCGGGAAACAGGGCCGGGTCCATCAGTTCCTGGAACGTTGGCGCAGCCGGTCCGGCGGCCCAGACGGGCGCGGAAGCGATAATGCACAGACTCATCAAAAGGCTATACAGCTTCATGAGCCGCTCCTCGGATACGGTTGGTATCTCGAACAGAGAACCTGTTTTCTATCGTTGCGCGGCATCGCGGACCTCGGGGAGAGCCGCGGCCTTTCATCCCCAATGAAGCGCGAGCCGTGCAAGCCCGAACACCACTAATCCCGCGACGTTCACCGCCACAAATGTGTTGATGAACCAGGAACTCTCGATGAACGCGGCCGGCCTCGGCGCAACGCGCGCCAGGATCGGCAACAGCAGTAACACAACAAGAATGCCGTAGACCACGTAACCGAAAGGATTGAAGTGCCAGGCTCCGGCAAACTCGCCGCTCCCGATGGCAAGAACGGACCGTGTCAGGCCGCATCCAGGGCACGGCAACCCCGTCATCGAATGGAACCAGCACATAGGCACGTCGGGCAATCCGCGCCAGCCCAGAACCAGGGTGGTCAGCAGCGCAATCCCCGCCACGGCGCTCAACACCCACCGGGTATGGCCGGGGCGCGGCGTTGCAGGCGCCGGCTTCGCGCTCACGCGGTCTTCGGTACATTCCGCGGTCTGAGAGGCGGACACCGCGCGGGCGCGGCTGGCTGTTTCACTCGTGTGGCAATGGCGAGAATCATCACAGTCCACGGCGCAGAAACTCCACGCAGACCCCGCGATTCCAGGGAAGCAAGCGCGATCCCGCACTCCTCCGCGAAGCGCCTTCCCAGCCCTCGGAGTCCGCGCAATGCCTTGTCCCCGGCTCGCTATACAGCCGGGATACGGTTCTTGAGACCGTTGAATTGTACCAGAGTGATTATCAGAAGCACGAG
>DAOLNV010000104.1:4014-6507 GCA_035416745.1 Candidatus Hydrogenedentota bacterium
CCCGGGCGAGCGCGGGAGGTATTACAAGGCATCTCGCGCGAGTTTGAGGGCGGTAGTCGCATCAGCGTTGTCTACCCAGTGAATGATCACGCCGTTGCGTTCCATGCGCCGGAACCAGGTTTCCTGGCGCTTGGCGAACTGGCAGATGGCCGTGCGCAGGCTCTGGTAGAGCTCGTCGCGACTCTTGATGCGCCCTTCGAGATATTCGCTGATATAGCGGTATTCCAGGCCGAGAAAGTGCAGTTTTTCCCACGGCACGCCTTGTGCGCGCAGCCCCTCGACTTCTTCAATCATTCCGGCGTCGAAGCGCTGCCGAAGGCGTTCCCCGATACGCCGGCGCAATACGTGCCGGTCCCAGCGCGTGCCCAGGACGAACGGCCGGATATCGGGCGCGGGCGCGGGCGGATGGAGTTTCGAGTACTCGGCGATCTCGATGGCGCGAACAAGACGGTTTCTGTCCGTGAGGTCGGTGGTATTGTGAAGTCCGGGTTTGAGACCCGCCAGCCGGGCGGCGAGGGCATCACCGGTCAAATGGGCCAGTTCCTGCCGCAGACTGGCATTCTCGGGGGCCTCGACCATTCGATAGCCTTTCAAGACGGCCTCGATGTAGAGGCCCGTCCCCCCCACCATCACCGGCAGCGCGCCGCGCCCTGAAATCTCTTCGAACGCGGCGAAACACCGTTGCTGGTACTCGAAAACGCTGAATTCGTGGGAGAGAGCGGCCACATCGATGAGATGATAGGGAACCGCGTGTCCCTCGACCACGTATTCGCACAGGTCTTTGCCCGAACCGATGTCCAGCCCCCGATACACCTGGCGCGAATCGGCCGAGATGATCTCGCCGCCGAACGCATAGGCCAATTGTGCGCCCAAAGCGGTTTTTCCAGAGGCCGTAGGGCCCAAAACAGCCAGCATGTTTACCGTTCGAGTTGCCATAGTGGAAGACATGATACCGCATCGGGCTGACGGGCATTGAATCCCGGGGTCGCGTATGGAACGAGCTCTCCTCGTGTATAATACGGTGATACAACCTGGAGACAACCTGATGTTCAGATACTTCCCCCTGCTCTTGGCAATCCTCGCCATCGCCGCCTGCGCGCACGCCGAGCACTCCGCTCCGGGCGCGTATCTCCCCCCGATCAGCATCAAAGACGTGCAGCAGTCCTGGGACGAGCCGATGACGCGGCAGGAACTCGCACGCTGTCTCCTGTTTCCCGCAAAGACCCTCACGCTCACGGTGTTCGCGGGCCAAAACCAGTCTCTTAAGAACCGCGAGCAGCCGGAGAACAAGGTGTTGGGCATCGCGGAGGGCTTCGAGGTCGAATACGCCGGAAGCGAGCTGTTCGGACCGCCCCTGGCTGAGAGCGCATCGTACCTGTATCGGGCGACCGTTTCCTCGGTGGATGCTCAAGCGCTTCGGTTTCAAGTCGAACTCTCCGGTTTACAGGAGGGTGACGAGCTGTACGTTATCGATCCCGTGCTGCCTCGCGCGTTTGGACCATACACGGCTGACGACGCCCTCGAGGACGGCCGGTGGCTTGCCACCACGGAAGGCGATTGGGCCATGCTCGTGGTACGAACGCCTCATGACGCGTTGCCGTCTCTGCGCCTGACCGGCGTGGCCCATTTCTACCGGGGGTTCGGTGAGTTCTTCAAGGAACTCGACTGCAACATCAACATTGCCTGCGAAAGCAATTCGGATATCCTGGATGTTGCTTCAGGGGTAGGCATGCTGGTTGTCCCAAGCGCGGGCGGCGACCAGGGTCTGTGCACGTGCACCCTTGTCAACAATGCCGATTCCCCCGCCCTCGAGTCCTATGTGCTCACCTCGAATCACTGCGTGCCCGAGGTGGTGTCCGCCAGTGAAGTCGACGTCATCTGGGACTATCGCGCGACCGCGTGCGACACGGCCGACCCGCCCGCGCTCAGCAGTCTCCCGCGCAGCGCGGGCATGGTCACGCTCTCTACCAACAGCGACCTTGACATTACGCTCATGGAACTCGAGAGCGTTCCCAACGGCACGTTTGGACGCTTCTACGCCGGATGGACCGACCGCGCCGTCTCAGCGGGCGAAGCCATCACGGGCATCCACCATCCCCAAGCCATGCACATGCGCATTTCTCATGGCGATATCCTGAGAAGCTCCGTTGCGGCATATCCCTACTACAACCAAATCGAAGTACTCTGGAGCGAGGGGGTTACCGAACCCGGGTCTTCCGGGCTGGGGCTTCTGCTGGATGCGGACGGATTCCGCATCATCGGCACCTTGAGCAACGGCCCCCTGCACGTCTGCGGCGGGTCAAGCAATACGGACAGGTTCTCGGCCTTCCGATTGTTCTTCCCCCGAGTGGAAGGCTGGCTGACCGGCACGGAAAAGCCCGACCCCGACGAACCCGAGGAGGAGCTGTGCCCCGCGGAATACGTTTACAAGAATGAGCCCGAGATCCTGGAGCGGCTTCGGGCCTTTCGTGACGGCGTCCTGAGCAGGACCCG
>DAOLNV010000104.1:6607-10465 GCA_035416745.1 Candidatus Hydrogenedentota bacterium
GCCGTCACGGACAATACCCACAGCCTGCTCTCGGTCAAGCCCGACGGCGCCGCGGGCCGGGTCAAAGTGCGCCTGCACCATATGTTTCTCGCCGCGGACACCCGGGTTCTACAAGCGCTGGGACAGTGGCTCCGGCAGCCAAGAGCCAGGAAAGCCGGCGAGGTACTGGACTCCTTCATCCGCGAAAACCGCCACCGGATTCGGCCGTCTGGGCCGCGCCACCGGGTGATACGCGTTCGGACCCGGGGCCGTTATTTTGACCTGCAGCGACTTTTTGACGAGGTCAACGAACAATGCTTTCAAGGGACCGTTCGCACCCATATCACGTGGGGCCACATGCCCACCCAACGGCGCCGGCGCTCAATCCGCTTTGGCAGTTACCGCCACGAACTTCAGCTAATCCGCATTCATCCGTTGCTGGACCAGGAGTTCGTGCCCGAATTCTTTGTTCGTTATGTCGTGTATCATGAAATGCTTCACGCGCATCTGGGCATCTCGGAATCTGAGACCGGGCGCCGTCAAATGCACACAGCCGAGTTTCGCCAGCTGGAGAAGGCCTATCCCGATTACGAGCGAGCGCTTGCATGGCAAGACAAACGAGGCTCGCTTGCGCGTCTTCTGAAATGACCGGCGATACGGAATCAGACCCCGGAATGGCGCGATTCCAAGGCCTCTATTGTGGGGACTGCCGCGCCATGTACTATATTTAGTATGTTGTGGCGACGCTGACATGGCCGGGAGGCCGGGGGCGGGTGTGCCTCCACGCAAGGATGACAGTTGCCACGCCGCCCAAGACCCAAAACGGATTTGTCTTATGCAAGTGATACGCTTAAAATGACTTAACGGAAGAAATCCCCGAACATCCTGTCTGGAGTTGGGGAAAAGATGATAAAGCTGTGACGTTTACACGAATGAGTTGTAACGTAATTGGGCGGTGAAGGAGGCAGCGCCGCGTTCAGGGGCGCTGGCTTGTTCACCGACCGGGTAAACTGCGTGGACGCGGTCCAGAAGACGGACGAAGAGCTGATGGTCATCCTACGGAAGGGTGACCGCGAGGCCCTGGCCCAGCTGGTGCGGAGGTATCAGAACGATATCTTCCGGTTCTGTCTGCATTACGTCCGCGACTATGAACTGGCGCGTGAATTGGCCCAGGAGACGTTCGTCCGGGTCTATGTGGCGCGTCAGCGGTTCGATGAGACACGCAAGTTTCGCCCGTGGGTGCTTTGCATTGCCCGCAATCTCAGCCTGAACGAGTTGAAACGTAAGAAGTCGGTGCATATGGAGTCCCTCGAGGAATATGCCAGCACGGCTCGGGAAGACGATGGCGCGTTGCAGCGGTCTTCCGAGGATGCGCCCGACCGCGAACTCATGGGGCAGGAGCGGCGGGAAATCCTGGCGGAACTGCTGGATACGCTGGACGCCGAATCGCGCGAAATTGTCATCCTGCGGTTCTTCGAAAGAATGCCCGCGCGCGATATCGCCGAGGTCGTCGGCAGTACCGAGGGCGCCATTCGCACACGGCTTCATCGCATATTGAAGGCCCTTCGCGAGAGGAGCCTCAAAGTGAGAGATTTCTTGTGATACAAGGTGAACATGACATATCGCTGGACCGCCTGGCCGATTACGTGGAGGGGACACTCTCCGCGGAAGATACGGCGCAGGTCCGGAAGGCTATAGAGGCCTCGGAAGCGAGCAAGGCTGACTATGCGTGGCTGCGGCTCGCCGCCGAGGATTTCCATGCCATCGGCCAGAACATCGTCAAGGACGCCCCCGAAATCGACGTGCTCGACGCCGTCATGCAGGCCGTCCGAAAGGCGGACGCTTCCGCGAAGACCGTAGACCTGAGCGAGCGCAAGAAGTCACGTCCCTCTTTCGTACTCTGGGGCGCCATGGCCTTGGCCGCCGCGGTGTTGCTTGCCGTCATAGGGCTGGTGTTTGAATGGGGCGCGTTTGCCCCGCAGAAGACGGTTGTACCCCCGGTGGCGGAAGGTCCCGACAAGCCCCAGCAGCCCGAGCAGCGCACAGCAGTAGTCATCCCCGGGGAAAAACCCGAAACCAGCCGCCTTGGCGACCTCATGGAACAACTCGCGCAGGACGTTGCCCACAGGTTGGCGTCTCCCGAGAAACATGCCGGCCGAAGCGAGTTCTTTGCGACCGCCGCTCCGGACATCAGCAAGGTTTCGCAGGGCGATGTCGTTGCGCTGAGGCAAGCCGCGGTAACGAACCCGCAGGCGTGGACGCGTCTGCAGCGGATGGCAATGCTCGACGCGGAGACGGCCGCCAAGGTCGCGGCGGACCCCGAGGCGGCGCCGGAAACCATTGTCGGGGTGGCTGCGTCGTTGCCTGACGAAGAAGCGCGGCAACTGCTCGTGACCGCGATTGGCCGTATGGACCAGCAACAGCCTTACGCGGGCCTGGTTCTGGCCAAGACATACATCGCAGAACCCGTTTCCACCCCCGAGACAACATCGGAGCCCGCGCTGTTTGACGGAATGACCGAACAGGATTTGCGGGCGTTCTTGGAGGAAATTGCGGTCCTGCAGGGCGCGGACCCCCAGAACGCCTTGTTTGATGCGTTGCGCGCGGGGGCGCTGTTCCGCGTGGGCGACACCGAAGCGGCGCTGGCAGCGCTTGAGAGCCTGAAGGGGAAGGAAACGGCCACGGCCTATGGGCTGCAGGCCGCCCAGTCCCGGGAACTGGCTCTGGCAGCGGCAGGCATGCCCGAAGAGGCCGCGCAAATGCTGAGCGCCGTGCTCGCGGGGTCCGACCAATACACTATGCTTTGCAATTTGGCGCGCGAACTCGTACAATCGGGCCAAGCCTATGAGAATCAAGGCGATGTGGATACGGCACGGCGGGTGTACGAAGCCACGCAGCGGCTCGGGGAACAGGTATCCGGAAGCGCGCAGCTGAGTGAAGAGGCACTGGCAGGGGTCGATATTCAACGAATGGCTTTGGAAGAACTCGAGACGTTGTATGCGAACGGAGGCGCAGGGGGAGATATCGAGCAGATCACGAGTTCCGCCGAGGCCCTTGTAACGCAGATAAACAGCCTGAGCGACATGCTGGAATCGCTCGACCGGCTATTCCTGGGTGGAGGCAACGAGGCTTTTTGGAACCAGCTATCCGAACAGATTTTGCGCATGGGGGACCTCGGGTTGTTTTAGATTGCGCCAAAGTGATAAGAACCCTTAAAATGGTTTTATGTAAAAAAGGGGTTCACTTATTCAGCGAAAACGTGTAGAATTGGGTCCAAGCTCCACGGAAGCCGTGGACTTCGTTGAGGATAAACCCGGAGATTCTGGGTGGACGCCTGACTAAGAGGAAGAGGGAAGGAGGTGAAACGCCACATGATGCACGTCAAGAATCTGTCGAAACCTGCGAAGGCTGAGCAGACCGCTGATGTGACGCTCAAGAACATCATCGGGCCAATTGCGGGAGTCAGCCTGCTTGGGGACGAGACGCTAACCGAAGAACAAAGAAACTGGATGTGGGATCAGATTAATGACGCGTTGTCGAAGTAAGCACATCCGCGTGAGCAGCCATCACGCAGTTGTGTGAAACGGCGGAAGGAGAGTGGGCGTAAGTGGTTTTTCACCTTAGTTTGTCCACTCTAGGAATATCCGTGAAACGTTCGTCTCTGATCTCGGCGACCTGTGTTCGCGTCAAAAGCCAACGAGGCAATGAGGGGCACAGTGTTTAGGGATAAGGACAGGCGTGAAAGAAAGGGTTTTGAGAAATGAAACATCTGAAGAAGGTCTCGAAGACCGTGCCGTCAACGGCAGCGATCTGGGATTGGCCTCGTGAGCTGGCTCAGCAAAAGAGAGCCTGGCTCAACGGCGACCAGTTCAATCCAAC
>DAOLNV010000104.1:10565-16248 GCA_035416745.1 Candidatus Hydrogenedentota bacterium
GTGAGCTGGCTCAGCAAAAGAGAGCCTGGCTCAACGGCGACCAGTTCAATCCAACTCTGAGCGAGATTGGCGACTATCTGAACAAGCCGTAAGGTGTGTGGTAGCAGGATTCGGCAGACGCATCCTGCGGTGGTGAGTATGGTTCTGGCTTGCGCGCGATACTTGCGCGTAGGCCTTGGAGGAGGTGAAACCTCATGAAGCATGTTGGTCGCGTATCGAAAACGTTGCCCGCTCGGGCCCAGCAATTTGATTGGAAGGCTGCTTTGGCCACCCCGATACAGACGCCGCCACTCGGCTATGGCGAATTGGGTGACATCGCCTTGGGCGCCTATTATGCAACCGCTGCGGCAATTTGTGACTGTGTCCCGGCTGATAAACAGTAGTTCTTGAGTTCCGGCGTGCTGCCTCGCGCAGCGCCGGAGAACTAATACAGGAACAACCTTGCATCCGCGAAGGGGGAAAGGCGTGGACTTTCCCCGTTCGCGGTTGTTTTTTTGCGCAGCAGCCCGACACGGATGCCGACCCGGGGCAGGCGTATTCTATTTTCTTCCGTCTGCCGTCTTGCTTAATGCTCACCCCTAATTCCGGCCACAGACAGATGCTAAGATACCGTTTACAGGAAAAAGGAGTCTGAGGCATCGTGCCTCGGCGTGATACGTTCGGAGGAACTTCCGTGGACAACTTCGAGTATTTCAATCCCACTCATATCGTCTTTGGCAAGGGCGCCATCGCGAGGCTGTCGAGTTTGTTGCCTCATGATGGGCGCATCTTGATGACGTATGGCGGCGGGTCCATCAAACAGAATGGGGTGTACGATCAGACTCTGGCTGCCCTGCGCGGATTCGATGTCGCCGAATTCGGCGGGGTCGAACCCAATCCCCGCTACGAAACGCTCATGAAAGCGGTTGAACTCGCCCGCAGACAGGATACCCGTTTCCTGCTGTCGGTCGGCGGAGGTTCAGTCCTCGACGGAACGAAATTCATTGCCGCCGCGATGCGTTTCCGGGGAGACGAGCCATGGGACATTCTCGGCAAACACGCGCGCATCGAGGACGCGGTTCCGCTGGGCGCCATCCTGACCCTTCCGGCTACCGGCTCCGAGTCGAACGGCAACGCCGTGATCTCGCGCGGCGCGACCAGGGAGAAACTGGCGTTTTACAGCGAGAAGGTCTATCCACGGTTCTCGATTCTGGACCCCGAGACCACGTTCACGCTGCCGCAGCGGCAGACCGCCAACGGCGTTGTCGACGCGTTCATCCACGTCATGGAGCAGTACATGACCTACCCCGTCAACGCCCCATTGCAGGACCGCCAAGCCGAAGCGGTGTTGCTAACGTTGATCGAGGAGGGGCCGAAGGTCATGGCGAATCCCGCGGATTACGATGCGCGCGCCAATATCATGTGGACGGCGACCCAGGCGCTCAACGGCCTGATATCCTGCGGGGTGCCGCAGGACTGGTCGACCCATGGGATTGGCCACGAGTTGACGGCCCTATATGGCTTGGACCATGCACAGACCCTTGCGGTAGTGTTCCCGGCGGTGATGCGCCATCAGCGTAAGCCGAAGGCAGGCAAGATTCTCCACTACGCGGAGCGGGTTTGGGGAATCGTGGACGGTTCCCCCGGCGCGCGCATCGACGCGGCAATCCAAAAGACCGAAGAATTCTTCCGCTCGCTAGGCGTCAAGACCCGCCTCAAAGAATACGGCATCACCGAGGGCTACGCGGAGGTCGCGAAACGCATCGCCGCGCGTGGCACAGCCTTGGGCGAGCATGACGATATCGGCCCGGCCGAGGTCGATGCCATCCTCGCGCTGTGCGCCGCGTAGACGCGCCACGCTTGAACGCCGATACGGTGCGTTGGACCAGTGCTTACGACTCCGGTATGCTTGTGAAGCAGTCCTGGCAGTCTGAGTGGCGCAGTATCGTAAGTGGGGTGGCGTTGCCATGTCTAATGTTGCCGGCGGAAGAGAGGCGAAGAAACGGTCGCTGGTTCGCACGATAGTCCGGTGGGCTCTTCGGGCATTCCTGGCGATTGTTCTGGTTGCGGCTATCGTATTCGTGTTTGTGTTCCGGGACGCGCTGTACAACCGTTTTGTGCGGTTTCCCCGCGAGGCGAAAGCATGGCAGCGGCTCCAGGCGCGGCATGTGGATGTATCCGTCGACGATGGCTGGAACGATTACCAGGGCGTGTGCCACAGCCACTCGCACTTCTCGCATGACTCGCAGGTAACGTTTGAAGAAATCCAGCGCGCGTTGAAGGAGACCGGGCGCGATTTCATCCTGATGTCCGACCATTGCATTGATGGGAAGGCGGATTATTCGCTTCAGTGGGACGGGGTCAAGGACGGCATCCTGTTCGTTCCGGGGTTCGAGATGTCCGGCGGTTTCATGCCGTGGGGTCTGCCCAGCAACACGGTGTTGGATTGCGGAGGGGATCCGGAACTGTTGGCGGACACGATCGGGGAGGCGGGGGGACTCCTGTTTTTTGCACACTCGGAAGAAGACCGGCCCTGGAACCTGCCGCAGCTTGTCGGGATGGAGATCTACAACATTCACACCGATTTCAAGGACGAAGACGGGTACAGGGCGCTGTTGCCCGACATCGTCTTCAGCATCCGCAAGTATCCCGATCACGTAATCCGCACCATTTTCGATCGCCAGACCGAGATTCTCGCCAACTGGGACCGCCTCAACAAGGACCGCCATATCGTTGGGATCGCCGCCAATGACTGCCACCAGAACAATGGCTTCACCGGACGGTGCACGGATGAGGGCAAGCTTCTCGTCGAGGATACGAGCCCCGACGCCATTGGCGAATACGAACTGAACTGGTGGAAGCGTCTGGGACTTCGGGTATTGTTTGGTCCTCTCGAGCCCGGCCGCGAGCTGTTCCGGTTCGAACTCGACCCTTACGAGCGGATGGTCCGGTACGTCAGCACGCATATCCTCGCGCACGAGCTGTCCAGGGAGGCCATTCTCGAGTCGCTTCGCGAGGGCCGGGTGTACATCGCGTTCGACGTCCTTGCCGACAGCACGGGGTTCGTGTTTGTGGCGGATTCACGCGACGGCAGGGCGGTGATGGGCGAACGCATCCCGCTGGGTCCCGACGTGCACCTGCGGGCCGGGTCGCCCGTGCCCTGCCGGTTCACCGTCGTGCATGACGGCGTTGTTGCACACCAGGCCGAGGGACGCGAACTCGATTGGCAGGCAAAAGATGCCGGCAAGTACCGCATCGAAGCGGAAGTGGACATCCTGGGCGAATGGACCCCATGGGTCTACACCAATCCCATCGAGGTTGCCGCCACCGCCGTCGCGTCAGAGGCGAACCCGTAACGCCGTTTGCGCCTATCCCGCCGCCGGGGGAATGATCGCCCGCCTTGTCACGGAGCGGTCTCACACCGAGCCGCGGAGAATGTGGAGCGCGAGCAAAATTCCTCCGACGAAACCGTCGTGCCCTCGCGGCGCTCTTCCAAGTTGGCGTGTTTTGCCTTTTCGGTTGATTGCCCTTCGAGTCTGGCGCCCTATTCTGTGGCATATGCCCCACGGGAATCCTGTTGACATTCAGAAAGGACTTGTCTATTTTCGACTCTCTGGTAATGTAATGATCTGTACAAATCGGCTATCTCGCTGTGCATGCGCGGCTGCGCAGCTCCGCATGCCGCGTGAGAGAGGTTTCACCATGAGTTGTTCGACCAGCCGCTTGGGGGGCCGCCTGTTCACGATTCTGCTCATTGGAGCCGCCGTAATCGGCTGCCCGCCTTCAGACAGTAAGGTCACGGTTCCCAATGTCGTTGGCCAGACGCAAACGGCGGCACAAAACGCTATCACAGGAGCTGGTCTCGCGGTTGGAACCGTAACCCAAGAGTACCATGCCACGGTTGCGGCGGGCCTGGTGCTCAGCCAGGATCCTCCAGCGGGGAGAAGCGTTACCGCCAACAGCGCCGTGAACCTTGTGGTTTCGAAGGGTCCGGGCGGAGGAGGAGACATTTCGAACATCGAGGAACTTCAACGAATCGGGAACGACCCGGCATATCCTCTCGACGGCGACTACGTTCTGACGCAAGACATCGACGCCTCGGCGACGGCGGGCTGGAACGACGGCGCAGGCTTTGACCCGGTCGGCACGTGGATCGAGGATGATCCGGCAGCAGCGTTTACCGGGACCTTCGACGGCCAGGGGCATGTCATCACGAATCTGGTGATCAACCGGCCGGGCGAAGGCTATGCCGGTTTGTTTGGCTTTGTGGGCGAGGGAGGCGTCATCCTAAACCTCGGCATCGAGGGCGGCGCGGTGTCAGGTGGCGAGCGTGTTGGCGCCCTGGCGGGCGGGATCAGCGACGGCACGATTTCCGAATGTCATGTGACATCTTCGGTGACGGGGGAGGACTTTGTCGGGGTACTGGTGGGTGACAACTACCACGGCGCGATATCGCAATGCCACGCGACGGGCGCGGTAACCGGCGGCTCGAACGTTGGCGGGCTATTCGGGTCCGCCTGCGGGGACGTGTTTCAGTGCTACGCGACGGGCGCAGTGACAGGTACGGGCAGCTACGTGGGCGGCCTGGCGGGCTCTATCTGCGGCACGGTATCGCAGTGTTTCGCCACGGGCACGGTGGCGGCGCTCGGCGATTTCGCCGGCGGTTTAGCGGGCTCCAACATGGGCGCGGTATCGGAATGTTATGCGGCGGGCGGGGTGACGGGAAACGACTCCGTCGGGGGCCTGGCAGGCGACAATTACTTCAGCACGATCTCCCGATGTTACGCGACAGGCCCCGTAACGGGCGAGTCTCACGTTGGCGGCCTTGTGGGCCAAAACAACTACGCTACGGTCGAATTCTCATTCTGGGACATCGACACCGGCGGGCAGACGGAATCCGGCGGCGGCACGGGACTATCCACGGCGGAGATGCAGACCGAGACCACGTTTACCGCCGCAGGGTGGGACTTCGATGCGGTGTGGCACATGTTGCCCGAGGGTTCCTACCCATATCTACGCGCGCTGCCCTAGACGCGCCGGGCCTCCGCAGCGCGCGACCCAGCGCAGTCCATCTTTCCTCAGGTGCTGTCTGCGCGTCTCGTGTGTGGCTCCTTCTTTTCTGTAAGCGTCCCTCTTTTCTTGCACGAAGCCGCGCGAAGAACACAGAAGCAGAAGAGCCCGTTTCTCGATGGAGCCCTTTTGGGGCTGAGATGGCCCTTTCTCCGCACTTCCGGCGCCCTCGCGTGAGTCTTTGCCGTGAGCCTCGCGATACCCGGCAGATGCCGCTTGCCGGGTTGCATCCCCATCCGGATACATGCTAGAGTGTCGCCAGCTTTAGCGGAGAGATGACCGAGTGGTTGAAGGTGGCGCCCTGCTAAGGCGTTGTACGGGTCAAACCGTACCCCGGGTTCGAATCCCGGTCTCTCCGCCATCTAATTTTCCTCTTTTCTAACCCCTTCATTGTGCACATCTTACGATTTCGTGGTATCCTCAAAATGGCGTTTGTGCAGACTTTTGTGCAAACGTCTCAGGAGGGTGAGGGTACGGGTATGCGGCAGGAAGAGGCAGGGCGAAAGCGGCGTACAGGCCATACGACGAAGGGCCACGTGCGGGATGTGAGGATAGAACGCATCGGGCGCGTGACGATCTGCAAGCGCGGCTTGCGGAGTCGGGGCGCTTGCTCCAAGCCCGTGGCCCCCAGCGC
>DAOLNV010000105.1 GCA_035416745.1 Candidatus Hydrogenedentota bacterium
ACACGGAGGGCGAGGAGGCAGTCAACTTCCAAATCACCATGTCGATTGGTCTGCTGATCGGGTTTCTCCTGGCGTCCATACACCCGGTGTTCGGGATCGTACTCATAGCCGTGGCGGTAGTCGACTTGGTTTTCGTGCTGATTGCCTCCACTAAGGCCAACGTGGGCGAATCGTACCGTTATCCTCTGGCGTTCCGGTTCTTCAAGTAGTCTCGGGCATCGCCTTCAGCGGGCAATCCGGTATTCGCAGAGTGCCGGAGGCGAGGAGGTCTTGAGCAACAGCTTTTGGTCCCGCGGCTCGTAGCGCCAAGCGCCGTTCTCCTCCAAAACGCGGTCGTTGAGCCGAATTTCCGAGGGTTTTGGCTCCGCCCAATGCACCCGCAGGATATGCGGGTGGGCTTCTCCTTCAAGTACGATTTCCACGCCGTCCTTGTCAAACCCGGAGACAGTCACCCGAGTGGAGCGGGTCTCGTCATGCATGAAACAGTAATGCGCGCTGTCGTCGGAGGGCCAGATGCACCACGTCAGAAACCCTTCGGAATCGCGGTCGCCGAAACCCGTGTAGGGCCGGCGCACCTCAAGCGGAAATATCGCCCCATCCTCGACGAACACCGGAAACTCATCAAGCGGGAAATCGCGAGTGATGGCCGCGGGGCCTGTAATCACTTCGTTGTCGTCAAACAGATAGCGCCACCGGCCTCCCGGGATTTCCACGGTCCGCGTGAACGAATCTTCGTAGACAGGCGCCACGAGAAAGGTCTCGCCGAACATGTACTGGTATTTGCCTTTGACGGGCCGCATCAATACCTGGCCGGAAGCGGCTGCACCCTGTTCGCCCGGCTTCCCGAAGCGCTGCAAATCGAACGAGTGCATGAACGGGACCAGCTCTGTGTGCAGCCAGGCATATTGCCGGATGATTTCGAGCTCCTCGGGGCTGCGTTTCCACAGGGCGCGTTCGCCGTGGCCGCCGTTCAAGAACAGGCCGCAAAACGCCGAGAACTGCGCCCACCGGATGTATAAGCGCGGGGGGATGTCCGAGCCCCCGAAACCGCCGACATCCGACCCAATGACGTTGTATCCGAGCCTGGCGCTGCGCAAGATGTCGCGCAGAGCTTCCTGAATGCCCTCGTGTTCGAGGTCCCACGCGTGGTCCTGGTCCCCGACCCAGTTGACCGGCGAGGCATCCATAGGGGCGAATCCCTCCGTGTGGAAGTAGCCGTCGAGCGAGCGCGAGAGCGTAATGAACTCCGGGTTCAATTCCCGCGTCAGGGCGTTGCGGTACTCGTCGCGGTAATAATGGTCCATGTACCCGCGGGTAGTCATCCAGCCCCCGTAGGTCTTCTGATAGGGAAACGGCACCCCGAACGGCCGCGAAAAGAAGAACGTGGCCGTGCCGTCCAGTTTCCAGCCGTCTATGCCCCATTCGAGGACGGGGCGCTGCAGTTCGCGCCACCACGCCACGGCTTCAGGATTGGTGTAATCGATAAACCCGCCCTTGCCTTTCCACCACCCCGCCTGGAAGTCACCCGCCGCAAGGTACCCGTTGTCGCGGGCCTCCCCATACCAGTCCGACGAGTCGAGGATGGCCGTGTCGTCGTTCTCGCTATTGACCATGCAAGTCATCCACAGGACCACGCGGTACCCGCGCTCCTGCAAGCCGGTGAAGAACACCTCAGGGGCAGGATATCGGGCCTGGTCAACCTGGAAATCGTTGTAGCGGGTGCTCCAGGGGCTGTCAATCAGGACGGTGCGCACGGGGATATCGTGTTCTTCGTAACCTTCGAGCAGTTCGAGGACGGCGTCCGCGGTGTTGGTATCGTCCTCCCACAGCCAGCATTCCAGGGCCCATCTCGGGGTGACGGGAGGCGGCCCGTGGCGGGTCACATTAAACGGCATGCCGCACAACGGCAGAAACCAATACAACCAAGCAAGGACAACGGCGAGCGCAACAAACGCAACGCCAAACAGCATAATCCGGAACCAACAGCCCCTGCGTTTCGTCTTCGATATCGGCTGGGTCATTACGCCACCTTAGTTTTGGGGACACAATACTCAATTGAGATTTCGCGCACGCTGCCTGCCTCACGTATGTCGGCCATTCTTAGTCGTAATTGAGTATTGTGTCCCCAAAAACCATAGTATATCGTGTAATCCTGAGAATCGCGAGAAGGAGCAGGCATGGCAACGCTGCAACAATTCATGGACGCGCCGCGAGAGTTTTCACTGATCCCGTTCTGGTTCTGGAACGATGAACTCACCGAAGAGGAAATCAAGCGGCAAATAGACGATTTCGAGGCGCACGGCGTCTACGGATTCATCCCGCATGCGCGAATCGGGCTGCCCGAGTCCATCGGATTTGCCTCCGAAGCATGGCTTCACTTCACGAAAGTCGCGGTCGACTATGCCGCCGCCAAGGGCATGATCGTCGTCCTCTACGACGAGGGGATGTATCCGTCGGGCTCGTGCGCGGGGAAGGTCGTGGCCGAGAATCCGCGTTATGCCACGCGCAGTCTCGAGCGGCGCCCAATAGACCAGCCCGTCACTGGCGATGAGGAACTCGTGGCCGCCTCCGGCGGCGTGCTCTACGTGAACCGCCGCTCGAACGGCCACATTCGCGGGGTACATTACGGGGAAGACGACGGCGAACCCGGCGCGCCGCCCTCCGGCGACCTGTTGAACCCGGAATCGACCGCATGTTTCTTCCGGCTCGCACTCGATTCGCACTACGAGGCCCTCAAAGAACATTTCGGCAAGACGGTCAAGGCCGTTTTCACCGACGAGCCGTCCGTTCTCGGGCGCGGCGCCATCAAAGATGTTAAACCCTGGACCTGGGGCTTCGAAACGTTTCTGAGCACGTACCTCGGATACGATTTTCTGCCGCATCTGGAGGCGCTCTGGAGCGATGATCACCCCGATGCGGGAAAATACCGCCAGGACTTCGACCGCGCCGTCAATGCGCGGCTCGAACAAACCTATTACGCCCCTTACAGCCGCTGGTGTGAAGCGCACGGTGTGGCGCTCACGGGGCATCCAGCCCACCCCGGCGACATTGGCGTGTCGAAATACTTCCAAATCCCCGGCCAGGACATTGTGTGGCGCTATATCGAGCCGTTCCAGGACAAGTCCCTCGAAGGCGAGCAATCGACCATGGCAAAGTGCAGCGCGTCCGCCCAGCGCCACTACGGGCGCACGCGCAACGCTAACGAATGCTTCGGCGCCTACGGATGGGAGTTCACCTTCGAGGAAAGCCAGTGGATCACCAATTGGCTCCTCGTGCGCGGCGTCAATCTTCTCATGCCCCACGCCTTTTACTATTCCGTGCGCGATAAGCGGCGCGACGAACGCCCGCCGGATGTCGGACCGAACAACACCTGGTGGGACCGGTACAAGCCTTATGCCGACTACTGCCGCCGGATGTGCTGGCTCATCGCCCAAGGCGCCCAGGTGTGCGACGTGGCCATTCTGGGCACGGCCACGCAGTTGCCGTGGCGGGCCGCCCGCGTGTTGTTTGAACACCAGCGGGACTTCAACTATCTCGATTGCGACACGCTCCTCAATGCCTGCACCGTGGATGCCGACGCTGTCCGCATACGCGACATGGCCTACAAAGCCCTTGTCGTGGACGGCCCCGGGTATCTTAGCGCGCCGGTCCTGGCCAAACTCGCGCCGATGATCGAATCCGGGCGCGTCGTGGCATACACCGAGCCCGCGCCGGGGGTAGGGGTGCTCGCGCCGGATCCCGGCTCTCTCGTGGCGCGCCTGTCGGAACTGGCCGCGCCGGATGTCGTGGTCGACCCGCCTCAGCCGGGCTTGCGCTACCATCACGTGCGCGACGCCGACGCCGACATGTACCTCTTCGTCAACGAAGCGCCCGAACCTGTCCGCGCCACTGTTTCGGTACGCGCTGCCGGACGTACGCGCGAGTGGTGGAACCCCCGCACCGCCGAAGTGCTTGCCGGCGCTTCGGGAAACAGCGTCGAAATCCCCCCTTATCAGGGCCGCGTCCTGCGCTGCTCCTGAGACGCTTCCTGACGGGGTGACAAGGTCCCGGCGATAATAGGGGCACCGGGTACAGACCGGGCACATAGTCTGCAGATTAGACCAGGAATCATCGTTTGCTGTTCTGCGGCGATGGAGCAGGAAAGGAGACCTGATGATCGTGAGAGCGCCGGGCCGTGTCTGTCCCTTTCTCCGGCGCGGTAACCCTTGATATTCGGCCTCTTCAGGGCCGACGTGGAATATCGCGGACCCCGCAGGGGTCCGTTCCGGTGGGCACGACCCAGTCAGATGGGCAACAGATCATCTAAGCACACGGGTAACACTTCTTGTACAACCATGGCAGGAGAAATACTACTATGCCTTGGAAGGAAATATTGCCTATGTGTGAACGGGCGCCGCTTGTTGCAGCGTACAAACGGGAAACAGCGTCGGTGTTGGAATTGTCCCGCGGGAACGCAGCGTATCGCAATACGCCCCTCCAGCGATCTGGGCGACGGCAGCATGTGTATTGCCTTGGAGATGCCTTTGCGTGACAGCTGCTCTCGGCGGTCATTTGCAAACAGCTCCCAGGGGAAGACATGACCGGCGAGAACGCCGGCCACGGGGCGCCTATTCCCCGCTCTTGCGGAATTGCAGGGAGTAAAGGTCCGCGTCGCTCATGACGAAACGGAGCCGCACGGGCTGCCCGGCGAGCGCCCCGATGGCGGCGTTTTTCCAGGCAACGGGCCGCGCAAGGGCGTCGCCGAAGATCTCGTAGCAATCGTCGAGCGCGAACCCCTGGACAGGCTGTCCGTCAGGGGATTGGACCTCGACCCGAATGTTTCCCGCGGCGGAGGTGGCAAAGTTAAGGACGAGTTCGGCGCCCTCGAACACGAGGGGTTTCGTGAGGATTTCCCCGCCGCTGAGAGGCGCTTCGATGGACACGAACCCGTCGATGCGTAACGTGTAGCGGCGAAGTTTGCTCGAGTTACCGGTCCAATAGCTTTCGGTAGCGTAGAGTGAGAGTTCCTTGGGCGCGCCTTCCATGGCGGATTCGGTTTCGACGGCGTGCCATGCGATGTAGTTGTCGCCATACGCCCAATTATCGGCGCGCTCGATGCCCGGCGGCAGGAAGGCTTCGTTCCAGCGGCGGAACCGCACGCCGTCACGGCTGGTCATCAGCAGGGCTTCGGTGAGGGCCATGCCGTAGCGGTCGCTCGCGGCCGAGCGCAGGTGACGGTGCTCGGGGTTTGGCAATGCCTCCATCGACGGCGGCCATCCTCGCTCGACGTAACGTGACGGAAACCCGATGAAGATGTGAGGCGCACGGTAATACGGTTTGACCTGGTTCGTGTACAGCTGCTCGACGGGCGAGTCCACGTATTCGAGCCATTGGGCCTCGGTCCATGTGCGGAAATCCTGCGAGGTGGCGGTCCGAATGCCGCGTATCCCCTCGTTAAAATCGCGAACGTAGGCGCGGTACTCGTTGCGGACTTCGTCCCAGAACACGAGGTTCTGGGTATCAAACGCGTAGCCGGTCATAATCGGCGCGTCCTGGATGAAGGACCAATGGATGCCGTCGGCCGACTTGAATCCGTAGAGGCCCCCTTCCCCGTAGCCCGCGGCTTTGTACAGCTCATCGGGGGGACAGCCGGGCCGGGGATCCTTGAAAGGAGTGAAATCGTGCGAGCCTTTGCCGACCCATACGATGTTGTTGTCTTTCGAGCCTTCGTATTCGAAAAGGCCAAGGTTGGGTTTCACCCAGTGGATCCCGTCGGTGCTGTGCGCGTAGGCGGCCACCGTATCATGCGGAATGTTCACGCCCCCTGCGGGCAGCACGTCCAGGTGCCAGGCTTTGTAGTACATGCGGTAGAGCGGCCCATCCTGGAAGACCGTATGGTAGCCGGAGCCACTGCCTTCCCAGGGCTCGTTGTGGTCGAGGACGATTTCGCGCGGCACGGGGTGATGCATACGGAACGCGGCGCCGCCCGACAGGTTCTCGATGAGGTAATCATCGGCCAGCAGTTCGAGCCTCGAACCGAGCGAGACGGGCCCCGCGTCTTGAGCAGACGCCATGGCCGACATGGCAAGAACCCCAACAGTAGCAGCAAATAACACGCGTCTCATTCCATCAACCCTCCTTTCGGTTTACGGTTTCCTGGACAAATTGCAGCGAATAGAGGTCTGCGTCCCGCATGACGAACCGAAGACGGATGGGACGCCCCGCGAGGCTGCTGATATCGATGCCGCTTTTCCATGTCACGATACGAGCGATGCTGTCGCCGAATAGGGGCGGGCAATCCGCCAGGGCATACCCCTCGAGCGGCGTGCCGGCCGCGTCCTGGATCTCGATGGCGATGGCGCCGGCCGCCGAGGTGGCGAAATTGAGCGAGAGCGCGTTGCCGGCAAACACCAGCGGCTTTGTGATTATCTCGCCGCCCCGCCATTCCGCCCGAAGCGATACGAATCCGTCGACCCGCAACGTGAACCGCCTCAGCATCGAGCTGTCGCCCGTCCAGTAGCTTTCGGTGGCGTAAATGGAGATCTCCCTGGGTGCGCCCGGCATCGGCGAAGCCGTCTCGACGATGCCCCAGTTCTGGTAATTGTCGCCGTAGACCCAATTATGGCGGGTACGGAGGCCCGGCCGAAGAAAAGTGCGATCCCAGCGGCGGAACGTGTGGGCATCGCGGCTGGTCATGAACAGCCCGTCGGTGAGCGCGGTGCCTTCGCGGGGCGAGGCTTCCGAGCGCTTGTGACGGTGTTCAGGCTCGGGCAAGGCTTCCATCGAGGGCGACCACCCACGGTCGAGGTAGCGCGTCGGGAATCCCAGAAAGATGTGCGGGGCCCGGTAATAGGGGATGATCTGGTTGGTGTAGAGTTGCTCGACGGGCGCGCCCGGGTACTCAAGCCAGGCCGGCTCGCTCCAGGCCGCAAAATCCGGCGAGGTGGCCGTGCGCACATCGCGGACCCCGTGTTCCACGCCGGGCGTCCTCCTGAAGTCGCGGGTGTAGCAGCGGTATTCGCCGCGCGCGGCGTCCCAGAACGCGACGTTCTGGGTATCGAACGCGCCCAGGGTGACGATGGGCCCCTGGCCCAGCTGCCTCCAGTGAAGCCCGTCCGGCGAGGCCCAGGCGTACAGGCCGCGCGGCTCGCTCGTCCGCATCCCCACGGCCTTGTAGCGTTCCTCGGGAGGACAGACGGGATTCGTATCGATAAATGGGTTGAAATCGTGTGACCCTTCGGCGCTCCAAACGATGTTGTTGCGGGTCGAGCCCTCGAATTCGAACAGGCCGAGTTCGGGCTTGACCCAATGGATGCCGTCGATGCTGTGCGCATACCCTATCACGATGTCGTGGGCGGGCGGTTCGCCGAGGAGTTTTTGCTCCGCGCACTTGTAATACATGCGGTAAAGTGGGCCATCCTGGAAGATGGTGTGGTAGCTGCAGGAGTTGCCTTCCCATGGCTCGTCGTGCGTGATGACGATTTCCTGGGGTACCGGCTCATGAAGCCGGAACGCGGCGGCCCCGGTCACGGATTCGACCAGAAAATCATCGACGAGCAACTCGAGACGCGGCCCGACATCAACGGACCCTGCCTCGGCCCCCGTCAACATCGCCGACACGCAAAGCAGAGCAGTTAACATTTGCAGTGTTCCTATGAGTGTGAGAAGAAAACGCCCCGTCATCCCGTGACGAAGCAGCCGCAACATGGTCGCCCAATCACGCCGCGCGTGTCAACGCCGATTGCCGCACGTCCTCTTTTTGCCTGGAGCTTTTCAGGCTTTGCGCGGATGCCCGCACCCTAGGCGTGTTGAGTTTCGAGCCAGCGGGCGCAGTCCAGGGCCGCTTTGCAGCCCGAGCCGGCAGCGGTGATCGCCTGCCGGTAAACGGGATCCGCCACATCGCCCGCCGCAAAGACCCCTGCGACATTGGTCTTCGAAGTGCCCGGCTCGACCTTGAGATAGCCAACCGCATCCATATCGAGGACGCCCCGGAACAGGCCCGTGTTGGGTTCGTGGCCGATGGCGGAGAAGTATCCGGCGGCCTGGATGTCGCGCGTCTCGCCCGAATGCACATCCCTGACACGGACGGCGGTGACACCGTTGGAGTCGTCGCCGAGGACCTCGTCGACCACGCTGTTCCATTCGATGGTGATTCTGGGGTTGGCCATGGCGCGCTCGCCCATGATCTTGCTGGCGCGGAGCTTGTCGCGCCGGTGGATGACATGCACGCGGCTGGCGAAGTTGGCGAGGAAAAGGGCTTCCTCTATGGCCGTGTCGCCGCCGCCCACAACGACGACGGGTTTGCCGCGGAACCGCGGGAGCGCGCCGTCGCAGGTGGCGCAAGCCGATACGCCGCGGTTCATGAACTTCTCTTCGGATTCGAGCCCGAGGTATTTGGCGGTCGCCCCAGTGGCGATAATGACAGCTTCGGTCTCCCATGCTTCATCGCCCGAGAAGACCTTGAAGGGCCTCTTGTTCAGAGCGGCCGCCGTAACCGTCTTGGAAACCACGTTGGCCCCGAAGCGTTGCGCTTGCTTCTTGAACAGATCCATGATTTGGGGTCCGCTCACGCCGTCAGGAAACCCGGGGAAATTCTCAACCTCGGTGGTGGTCATGAGTTGTCCGCCGGGCAGGATTTCCTTGCTCAGTTCTCCTTCGAACACAAGCGGCTGAAGATTGGCTCGCCCGGCGTAAATCGCGGCCGTAAATGCTGCCGGCCCGGAACCGATGATGACAACCCGTTCCATACGTCTCCTCCGCTGTTGCTGACGGGTGATAAGAAGTTATTCAGAACCACGATCGCACGCAGTATACGAAAGCGGCTCCGCACACACAAGAATCCCCTTCTCTGGCGATGGCTTTCGACGTCCTTCTCGAGCCCAAACGCCCGTGTTTCCGGCGTAATTCCGCGAGCCGCCTCGGGGAGCACTGTCGCGGCTCAGTCGGGCGAATCGTCTTTCATGCCCATCGCGACCCACGCCCGCAGGACGGCGACCTGGTCTTGGGACAAGGGCTCGCCTCCCTTGGGCATCCGGGGCTGCAGTTCGCCAGTGACATATTGGATGAGCGGGCTCTTCTCCGGCTGGCCTGCGCGGACCGACGGCCCCGATTTCCTGCCTCCCACAAGCATGGCGTCGATGGTTTCGAGGCTAAGACCACTGGCTTTGCCATGGCAGCCGTAACAGTGTTCCCGGAGGATTGGGACGACTTCCGCCACGTAGCTCACCTCGCGCACGGGCGGCGCGGGCACGGCGGGCGCGGGTTCCACAGCGGGGACCGGAGGCGCCGCCGGGGCGGGAACCGAGCTGGCATCCGGCGAAGCCGGTCCGGAAAGAACCGTTGCGGGCTGGGCGGCCGCAGGCGCGGGGGGCGCCAGTCCCTGGCTCATCAGCTGCTGTTTGCATTCGAGGGCGGGCGTTCCCAGGCCGTGAACATAGACCATGGTGCCGCCGTAGTGCCCGGTCAGCGCGACCCATGTGGCAGTCGCGAGCGCCGCCAGCACGGCCAGCACCCCCGCGCCCGCACGCATGCGCGGGCTTTTGACCATGGTGCCCGCTGTCAGAATGGCCGTAACCAGCGCGAAGATCCAGACCTTTCCGGCCATTTCCTCATGGTTGTGCACAAGATTCCATACGGGCTCTTCAATAACACCGGTCCCGTTCGGCAGGGCTTCGCGCGCATTCACACCCGTCTGCACCGTGGCAAACGCGGCGATTGTCAGACCCAGATACGCCGCGATGGCCAGCCATCGAATCGCCGAGCCCTTCTCCTCGAGAATGGCCGACAATACGACCAGAGGGACCCCCAGAAACGCCAGGGAGATCGGCGCATGCACCGCCAAGGCATGCACCATGGCCGGTTTTCCAAACATGTCGAGCAGCCCCATATCAGCGTTCTCCTTCGTGGCCCGGTTGGCCGCGCGGAAGCTTCGTCAGATGCGAACCGTCCTGGCCTGCAATGCCGGTTACGACGGCCCGCGGCCTGCTGAGATTGCCCATGGCCCCGGTTCCTTTCACTCAGCGCCTGCGCTGGAACCGATTATAGGGACGCCCATGCCCCCAGGCAACCACGACGTCGACACTCATACCGCCGGATAGTACGAAGATTGGGGAAACTTACACGGAGACACAAAGGAAAGACACGGAAGAAATGGCGCCCGCGCGGAAGCCGAAATCCATTCAGCCTCCCCGCTTATGACGCGGGAAATCCCCGCCCTCATCAAAGCCTCGCCGAAATTGAGCAGATAGCCGAGTCTGCTCCCGTCAAGGGCAGATAGTTCAACGCCTGCCTATGGTGGGCCTTCGTGTGCCCTGCGTCTCCGTGTGAGCGCATTCCTGTCCGGCGACCGGGGCCTGGATTGACCGCTCGGACGGCGTTCTCGTACCATGCTCCCTGGCGCTGGAAGGCATCCCAGAGGTACTGCCTATGAACCTGACTGCTATCGAAACGCCGGCCGTTGTCCTGTTGAGCGGCGGGATGGACTCGTCGACCCTGCTTCACCACGTCGCAAAGAACTCTCATCATCGTCCGCTCCATGCGATTTCGTTTCATTACGGTCAACGGCACGCGCGGGAACTCGAGTGCGCCCGCTGGCAGGCGCTTGCGGCAGGGGTTGACCGCCACCAGGTGTTCGACGTGTCTTTCCTGGGCGAGCTTGTGAGGGGCGGCACGGCGCTGGTAGAGGGCGGCGATGAAGTCCCCGACCTCGTGGACCTGCCTGAGTCCGAAAGGGAGCAGCCGCCCACGTACGTGCCGAACCGCAACATGATGCTGTTGTCGATGGCGGCGGCCTATGCCGAAGCCCATGGCACGGTGGACGTGTATTACGGCGCTCAGGCACAGGACCAATATGGCTACTGGGACTGCACCGTCGAGTTTCTCGAACGGATAAACCGCGTGCTGGCACTGAACAGGCGCACGACGGTGTTGATATATGCACCGTTCGCGGCCATGCGGAAGGTGGAATTGCTGCGGCTCGGCCTCGACCTGGGCGTCGACTACTCGCACACGTGGAGCTGCTACCGCGGCGGAGAAAAGGCCTGCGGGACCTGCCCAACCTGCGTCGAGCGGCTGAACGCCTTCCGTGACATTGGCGCCGCCGACCCCCTCGAATACGAAACGGTCCCGTAACGCGTCCAGGAGGAGAGAGCCATGCTTGTCGTTCATGTCCATGTCCATGTGAAACCGGAGTGCGTGGAGGCGTTCAAAGAAGCTTCGCTCGAGAACGCGCGCCATAGTGTCGAGGAACCGGGAATCGCGCGGTTCGACGTGATTCAGCAACTCGACCACCCGACCCATTTTGTGCTCGTCGAGGTGTACCGCACCGAAGACGGCCCCGCGCGGCACAAGGAAACCGCGCATTACCTGAAATGGCGCGACGCCGTGGCCGGGATGATGGCCGAGCCGCGTCAGAGCACCAAGTATGTCAATTGCTACCCCGGCGACGCCGGCTGGTAACCGTGTCGCGCAGGGATCGGATGTAGCCCCAGGAAGTCAACCCGAGGAGGCATGTGCATGCTGTTTGAACTGGCGATACTTCTGTCCGCGCAGTGCGCGGCCGCGAATGAGGGGTTCCTGACAAGCCGGATACGGGCAGAGTCCGGGTTTGACGGCGCGGTAACGGTCGTCACGGAAGGCGAGCAAAAAAACTTCAGCTACGTAATCGTCGAAATTCCCTACCGCGACATCCACGGCAAGCCCAAGAAAGGGCAGGCCCGGCTCGTGGTCGACCGCGGGGCCATGGCTGACGGGAAACGGCTGCCCGCCTTCTGTCATGTCCACTACGAGAAGAGCGTGAACGACGCAACCGTCTGGTGCAAGCGGGATTGGGCCGTTCTCACGGCGCATTATGGCGAGCCGGCCAGCGGGGGGTACCCCCTCGAGCTGTGCACGGGCGACAGCTACAATCTCGCCAAGGCGATGATCCAGTGGGTGCGGAGGCAGCCATTTATCGACCGATCGCGCCTTCACCTCGAAGGCGGGAGCGCCGGAGGCTACATGACCCTCGCCATGAGCGCCGAGATGTTTCCCGTCACCTGCGCCGTCGCGGAAGCGCCCGTGGTCAACTGGTCCTACAACCTCGCCTACTTCGAGGCCAACAAGGCCGCCGCCAAATGGCCTCAGGAGGACCTCGCCCAGTCGCCGTTGCCCGTTGTGTGCGCGGTTACCATGCTCGTGGACTGGTCGGTGAACACATTTCAGAAGCCCATACAGGACGAGGTCTGGTATTACCTCAGCCCCATCGCGTACTGGGACCAGATTACGAACCCGGTGATGGTTGTCGTTGCCACGGGCGACATGCTCGTGCCCATCGAGCAGGTCAGCAGCACGTACGTGCGCCCGTACGAGCCCAAGGCCTTTCCCGAGGGATACACGCGGGACTTCCAGGCGCTCACACCCATCGAGGCCGCGCGCGTTACGTTGGAGGAATGTATCCCTGGCGATGAGTGGAGCTCGGCAACCATGCCGCTCCAGGACAAGAGCTATGAAATCACCCTCGACTACTTCCTGAAGAAATCGGAGCCTCCCGAGGGCCCCCAAGAACAGGATCGGCCGTGGTCGAAAGACAAACAATGGTCGATCGTGCTCTGCGAGGAAGGTCCGCCCGTCCCCTTCGCGACGCATATGCGCTACAAATGGAGCACATCCCCGGACACCTTCGCGGACTATTATCGCGAGACTATCCCTTCGCCCGACATTCTGAGCGCCGCCAAGCTTGCCCGTCTGCTCCTGCGGTATATGGGTGTCGACGATTTCCGCGTGTCCATCGGCCAGGAGAACACCACGGCCAACCGCTGCAATTTCGAGCGCCTCGAACAACTCGACGTCGTCACGGGATTGCTCGACTATGCGGCCATGGGCCCGGACCATGCCAAGCGGCTCGGAGACTACTACCGAGTTGCGGTGGCGCATCCTTTCGGAGACGAGGCGGACATTGCGGTACTCACGAGCATTCGTAACCGGTTGCTGGCCGAACTGAACCTGGAGGAACAACCATGACGTGCTTCCTGATCATCGCTGCAGCGGGAATGACAATGGCGCAAGCGGAGGGTGCGGGTATGAAGGACGCGGCGCATTACGTCGAGTTGAAGACCGAATCCCTGACGGCCGTCATCGGCGACAACGAGCCCATGGGCGAGCACCACCGAAAACTCTACAACGGGGTCTTTTCCCTCTCGACGCCCTCCCTGGCGGAATCGCCCTTCGTTCCCGCCTATGCGGGGCTGAACCTCGAACACTACTTTGACGTCCGCGAGCGCAACAGGGATAACACGATATTCTTCGAGCCGCGCCACGCGCCCATGGCGCTGCGCTCCGCCGGCGACAACGCAGTCGAGTTGTACCAGGTTGAAACGCCCTTCTATGGCGTCGAAAGCTGGACGCGCTTCTCCGTATCCGCCCCGTACTACATCGACATGGCCTATCGCTGCATCCCCCGCAAGGAAGCATTCGCCGGAGGGTTCATGGGCGTGTTCTGGGCGTCTTACATCAACGCGCCCGCCGACAAGAGCATCTATTTCCTCGCGGCGGGGTCCTCTCTCGACAAGCCCCAGTGGGTGCAGTACTGCACGCAGGTCCATGGCCACGCCAGTACTGTATTGTACGAGAACGACTCGTTCTCCCCCGATTTTGGAGAGGGCGAAGGGGCGCTATTCGAGGACTACTCGCCGTTGCGCTATGCCGAGCCGTTCTACTACGGCCTGTTCCGCGGCCACGTGCTGATATACATCTTCGAGCGCGGGCCAATGGTCCGTTTCTCCCATTCGCCATCGGGGGGCGGCCCCACAGCCGCCGGCGACGACACCAATCCCGCGTGGGATTTCCAGCTCATCGTCCCCGGATGCAAAGCCGATCAGGAATACGGCCTGCGCATGCGTCTCGTCTACAAGCCATGGGCAGGGCGCGACGACGTCATCGCCGAGGTGCGGAAGGCGTATGAGACTGTCCTTAAGTGAGCAGGGAATCCGGCCATCTTGCCTCGGAATGGACGAGACGCCTCAAGGAATGCCGCCCTTGCAAGGCCCAGCCACGGTTTCTGGTAACGGAGACGATGCCGCCAGGTAAAGGCATCCTATCGTGTTTCAGATACTTTTATTGTAAGGCAATTCGCCTACTTGACTGATACGCATTTGAGACCTACACTTAGCGCAAGCGACCGCGGTCCGGCGATGGACGGCGGAGCAGGTATACGTGGGTTGCACGGGCATTTCTCTGATGCGGAGGCGGGGTTGCAGCACAAGCGGGAGTCCGGAGCCAGGAGACGCCATGAGATGGGGGGTATCCCCCTGATGGAAAGAGAATGAAACTATCTTCTAAAGACCCTTCGAAAAAGCCTATCGGGGAATTGCTTGTCGAAGCAGGCCTGATAAGACCCGAACACATCGAGGAAGCCCTCCAGAAACAGCGGCGCGAGGGCGGCAAGATGGTCGAGATCCTTATTGGCCTTGGCAGGCTTCAAACGAATGAATTTGTGCGGTTTCTCGCACGGCAGGGGGGCGTTCCCAGCATCGACCTCGCGCATTACGAGATCCCCGTCCAAATCATCGGGCTGGTACAGCGGGATTTCGTCATAAAGAACGAGGCCATTCCCATCGACAAGCTGGGCAGGTTGCTGACCGTGGCCATGGTGTGCCCGCTCGACTCGGATACGATCCAGGAATTGGAGACGATGACCCAGAGCAAGGTCAAACCGCTCTTGTGCTCGCCCGAGGCCATACGCATGGCCATTCAACGGTACTATCCTGCCCCGGGGATGGCGGGACTGTTCAAGCGGGATGCCACCCGGCCCAATGTCGAGGGACTCGAAGGGGCTTTGAGCCTCCGAAACGCCACGCGGCTCGTTCGGGAAATCGAATCGTTGCCGGCGTTGCCCGACACCGTGCGGCGGGTGCGCGAATCCGCGGCCGACGCCACGGCCTCCGTCAAGGAAGTGGGGAAAATCATTTCCACGGATCCCGCCGTTACGGCGAAGATTCTCAGCGTGGCCAATTCCGCCGCCTATGGTTTTTGCCACCGGGTCGACAGCGTCTCGCATGCTGTCTCGCTGCTCGGTCTGCGGGAGACCTATGCGTTGGTGCTTTCCATGGCCATCGCGGACATCATGAGAGGCGCGAAAGGCTTCAATTACAAGCGGTTCTGGCAAAATGCGGTGACCTGCGCGGCTGCGGCGCGGCTTCTGGCCGAACAACACGGCCGGAAGGACAACAACGGCGTGTTCTCGGCAGGATTACTCCATAATCTCGGGGAACTCGCGCTGGCCCACGTCGCTCCGGGCGCCTATTCGCAGATTCCCCCCAATTTATACGGCCAAGCGTTGATCGAGGCAGAACAAAAGGCGATAGGCATTGCCCATCCGGAAGCGGGATACGAGCTGGCCCTGCATTGGGAACTGCCCCAGCATCTTGCGGAACCTATCCGGTTCCATCATGCGCCGGAACAGGCAACGAGATATGTCGACATCGTGTCGTTGATTGCCATCGCAGTGTTAATGGTGCATGCCTCGATGTCTGACGAGTCCCAGGACGACAGCGTATTCGAAGGACACAAAGATGTTCTTGCCCGGGCCGGGCTCGAATTGGAACGTGCCAAAGCCGCGTATCGCGCGTTTCTGACGAAGCGGGGCGAACTCTCTGCCGAGGTGTTTACCGCGTGAAGCCTGTTCTGGTTGCCGCCAGACACTGCGGCGGCTTCCCTGCAAAAATTGCATAACAGACAGCGAATTGTGCTGTCTTTGCGCAGTAATGAGCCATGGAACGGGCGGAATTGCTGGCACGACACTTGCACCCTCAGCAGGTGGAACACGAAATGGCACGCCCCCTCAGAGAATGCAATCCCACGGGGGGCCTGAAAGGAGACCCACCATGTTTACGATGAAACGGCTTGCGATTCCCGCGCTTGCTCTTGCCGCGGTGTTTGCTCTGGCCGCGCTGCCGGTGATTGCCCAAGGCGATCGCCCGCCCAGAAACCCCAACAACATACTCGAGAATGTCGAGGCCGGTCCCGAGACTGCGGCTCCGGCGGAAACTGCCGAAACATGTCCGATGGCCCCCCAAGATGACCGTCCCCAATTGGGACGCGGCCGCGCCGCATGCGAGGGATACGGCGAAGGTTTCGGCCCCCGTGCCGGACGCGGCCCCGGTGAAGGCCA